>JANPMU010000047.1:0-11241 GCA_031427095.1 Sphingomonas sp. | reverse complement strand
CGCGTCGGGCAAAGTCTGCTTGGCGGCAAAATACGCCGCGCGGAGCAGGCCGAGGCGGTCGACCAGCTCGATCTGTTCAAGCGGCGAACGGCTCACCAGCCCGCCGTCTTCGGACTGGGCCGAAGACAGAGCGCGGGTCAGACCGGCCTCGCCGCGCGCGACCCGGGTCTGCCCGCCCTGGACCAGCAGTCCGGCAGCGACCACGCCCGACCAGGCGGTGATCCGTTGCAATCCCGGCGCGGCGCGATCGGCATTGGCGTCAAGGTGGCGTGCGCCGCGCGCGAGCGTGTTGAGCAAAGCCGAGCGATATCCGGCATCGCGGCTCGACAAGATGTAGGGCGCATAAGCGGTCCAGAAGAGGATCCGCTGACCCCACAGGTCGGGGCGCCAGGCATCGTCGATGCGGGTGCCGTGGGCGAGCAGCCAACGCCCGGCAAGCGCCTCGGCGAGCTTCGCGCCCTTGTCGCGCGACGCGGCGGCGGCGAGGTCGCGCAGCCAGGCGAACCCCTGAAGCTCCTCGGCCAGCGCACCGCTGACTCCGACGTCGGCGAAATCCACGTCGACGAGGTCGAGCGTCGCATTGCCATATTCGAACCGTCCGGCGAGCAGGGCGTCACCGCGCGCGCGATCGCCGGTGACATGATCGCGCGGGACAGCGACCAGCCGCAGCGGCTGACGGCTCGAACCGAACAGGCGCGACAGCGGTGAGCCGCGCGCGAGCCTGGCAACGATATCGCGTTCGGCCGCGCGGTCTTCGCCCATCATCCTCCCCGAAGCGCCGCGATATTGGCGGCATAATCTCCGGCGCCGCCGCGGAACGCCGCAGTTCCGGCGACGAGCACGGTCGCGCCCGCGTCGATCGCGCGACGCGCATTCTCGGGAACGATCCCGCCATCGACCTCGATCGCGATATCGAGGCCCAATTTGGCAACGCGCTTGGCGACGGCCTCGATCTTGCCCAGCTGGCTGTCGATGAACGCCTGCCCGCCGAACCCCGGGTTGACGCTCATGATCAGCACAAGGTCGAGGTCCTCGAGAACATAATCGAGCATCTTGGCCGGGGTCGCGGGATTGAGCGAGACGCCAGCCTTTTTGCCGAGCCCCTTGATCCGCTGAATCGAGCGGTGGAGGTGCGGGCCGGCTTCGGGATGGACGGTGAGGATATCGGCTCCGGCTTCGGCGAAGGCATCGAGGAACCCGTCGACCGGCGAAATCATCAGATGGACATCGAACGGCTTGGTCGTGTGGGCGCGCAGCGCCTTGACCACCGCCGGGCCGATCGTGATGTTGGGGACGAAATGCCCGTCCATCACGTCGATGTGCATCCAGTCGGCGCCGGCGGCGTCCATCGCGCGCACTTCCTCGCCGAGGCGGGCGAAATCGGCGGACAGGATCGAGGGGGCGATGAGAATTGGGGTCATCGCCGCCGATTAGCGGGTTTCAGGCCCCGCGGACAAGGTGCGCGACAAAGAAGCCGTCGAGCCCGCCTTCGGCCTCGAACAGGCCGGGAAGGATGCGCAGGAAACCGTCCGCCGTCGGGGTGATGCCGATCGGCAGGTCGGCGGGCTTCGGCACGGCAATATGGAAAGCGGCATGGCGTTCGAGGAAGCGGTTGACGACGCCCTCGCCCTCCTCGGGCTCGAGCGAGCAAACCGCATAGACCAGGCTTCCGCCGGGGCAAACGAGGGTCGCGGCGTGGTCGAGCAGGCGGGCCTGGAGCTCGACGCTTTCGGCGATGATCGCGGGGCGGGCGCGCTGGAGGACTTCGGGATGACGGCGGAAGGTGCCGGTCGACGAGCAGGGCGCGTCGAGCAGCACCGCGTCGAATGGCTCGGGTGCGCGCCAGTCGAGCGCATCGGCGGTGACCAGCGTGGCGACAAGCCCGGTCCGCTCGAGATTATCGGCGAGTCGGCTTAGACGACTTTGCTTATGGTCGAGCGCGGTAACGGAATGACCCGCCGCAGCGAGCTGCATGGTCTTGCCCCCGGGCGCCGCGCAGAGGTCGAGCACGCGAACCGCTTCGCCCGGGATCAGCCGCGCGGGGAGCGAGGCGGCGAGGTCCTGCACCCACCAGTCGCCCGAGCCGAAGCCGGGCAGTTCGGCGACCGACCCGGCATCGACGAGACGGACATGGCGCGGCGCGAGCGATGTCCCTCCGATCGCTTCGGCGAAAGCGGTCGCGGCTTCGACCGAGGCGAAACTGAGGTCGAGCGGCGGGCGCTTGGCAATCGCCCGACGCGCGGCTTCGACAACCGGCTCGCCCCACGCCGATGCCCAGCGCGCTTCGACCAGGTCGGGCAGGCGCGGCGCATCCATCGCCGGCATCCCGCGACGCAAAAGCGTACCGAGCACCCCGTGGACCAGTCGGCGCGGGCCACCGGCGACGAGCGGCAATGCGGTCGCGACGAGCGCGTGGTCGGGGGTGTCGAGGCCGATCTTCTGCGCCAGCGCCAGCCGCAGCACCATCCGCGCCTTGGCGTCGTCGGGCAGCGGACGCGGCGTCGCGCTGTCGATCAGGGCGTCGAGATCGGGCAAGCGGCGCAGCACTTCGCCGGCGATGGCCAAAGCGAGCGCCTGGTCATTGGCGGGAAGCCGCGGGCCACGCGCGGAGGCCGCGTCGAGCGTTACCCCGGTGCGCAGGACCGCATCGAGCATATTGAGAGCGGCGCGGCGCGCGGGGAGGCCGGCGAGCGGGGGTTCAGTGCTTGGCATGAAGCGTCCCTAGCCCCATGTTCAAAGAATGAAACGGCCCAAATATCTCGATCCGCCCGCGACGCTGTCGCCGTCGCCCCCCGTGCCCGAACCGGAAGCGGTCGGTGCGACGAGCCCGCCCGATGGCGAAGAGCACAGGCTCGACCCGACGCGTTATGGTGATTGGGAGAAGAAAGGGATTGCGGTCGATTTCTGAGGAATCGACGTGGCAAGACGTCGCTCGACTTCGCTCGGGGCAAACGCGGGATGGACCAGTGTGGGTCAATGGGATTCGGGGCGCGGCGGGCGGGCGAGGAGCTGTTCGAGCACGGCGGCGACGCTCGATCGGCCGCTGAGCAGATCATCGACCGCAGCGACGATCGGCATATCGATGCGCTTGGCTTCGGCGAGGCGACGGAGGATCGGGGCGGTGAACGCGCCTTCGGCCACGGTGCGCCGGTCAGCCATCAGCGCGGCGGCGTCGCGACCTTCGCCGATCCCCTTGCCGAGGCTGAAATTGCGCGAGGCGGTCGACGAACAGGTCAGCACGAGGTCGCCGAGCCCCGACAGGCCCGCGAGGGTTTCGCGCCGCGCCCCGCAGGCGAGCCCGAAGCGGGTCATTTCGGCGAACCCGCGCGCGATCAACGCCGCCCGGGCGTTCTGGCCGAGCCCTTTGCCCTCGACCACGCCGCAGGCGATGGCGAGGACATTCTTGACCGCCCCGCCGACCTCGGCCCCGGCAAGATCGTCGGTCAGATAGATGCGGAAATGCGGAAGCGCGATGCGGTCGCGGATGGCTTGGGCGACGGCGGCGTCCTCGGCGGCGAGGGTCACGGCGGTCGGCAGGCCGGCGGCGACTTCGTGGGCGAAGGTCGGACCGGAGAGGACCGCGACCGCCGCTCCCGGACAGATGGATCTGGCGACCTGGTGAAGCAAAGCGCCGCTCGCTTCCTCAATGCCCTTCGAACAGAGGATCAACGGCTTGGCATAGCCGGGCGCGGCCGACAAAACGCTGCGCATATGCTGCGCCGGGGTGACCACCAGCCAGGCGTCGCATGCGTCGAGATCGGCGAGATCGGAGGTGGCGCGGATCGCCGGGTCGAGCGGGAGGCCGGGGAGATAGACCGGGTTTTCGTGGCGCGCGTTGACCGCATCGACGACGTCGGGTTCGAGCGCCCACAGCAGGGTCTCGCGCCCGCCGGATGCCGCAACCTGGGCGAGCGCGGTGCCCCATGCCCCGCCGCCGATCACGCCAATCCTGTCCAGTGTCATGCCTTGACCCCCGCCCCGCGCACCGCTTCCGCACCCGGGTCGAGCGGCCACCGCGCGAGCGCCGGCGCGTCGAGCCCGTCGATCAGGCCGGCAGCGAACCGCTCGGCACCGGCCCAGCCGATCATCGCCGCATTGTCGGTGCAGAGCCAGCCCGGCGGAACCGAGAAACCGCGCCCGTCGCGAGCCGCAAGTTCGGCGAGCGCGATGCGGACCGCCGAATTCGCGGCGACTCCGCCCGCGACGACCAGGGTCGGCGCGTCGGTCGAGCGGAGTGCGCGCGCGGAACGATCGACCAGGCAGTCGACCACCGCCTGCTGGAATGCGGCGGCGATGTCGGCGGGCTGGTGGGCACCCGATGCGACCGCACGCTGGACCGCGCTTTTCAATCCCGCGAACGAAAAATGGGGTTCGCTGCTGCCGAGCAAGGGGCGCGGCAGCGCGACCGCTGTGGCGTCACCCTCGCGGGCGAGCGCCTCGAGCGCCGGTCCGCCGGGGTAAGGCAGGCCGAGCAATTTGGCGGCCTTGTCGAAGGCTTCGCCCGCAGCATCGTCGATCGTCGTCGCCAACCGCCGATAATCGCCGACCCCGCGCACCTCGAGCAATTGGCAATGCCCGCCCGAGACGAGCAGCAGGAGGTACGGAAACTCAAGCTCCGGATCGGCCAGGCGTGGGCTGAGCGCATGGCCTTCGAGATGGTTGACGGCGATCAGCGGTTTGTTGGCGGCGAGCGCGAGCCCCTTGCCCGCGAGCAGCCCGACCATCACCCCGCCGATCAGCCCTGGCCCGGCGGTCGCGGCGATCGCGTCGACATCGGCCACCGCTATGTCGGCTTCGGCCAGCACCTGGCGGATCAATCCAGGCAGGATTTCGACATGCGCGCGCGCCGCGATTTCGGGGACGATTCCGCCGAACGGCTGGTGCGCCTTATTCTGCCCGACCACCGCCTGGGCGAGGATCGTCCGGTCGCTGGTGACCAGCGCCACCGCGCTATCGTCGCAGGATGATTCGATTCCGAGGATCAGCGCCATTGCGCGTGCCCTTTGCCTGACGCGGCGCCAGTCGGCTAGGGGCTGGGTGTGCATGGGTGAGTCTGGGCAATTGGGGATGATGAACACACAGCTTGTTCTGGGGACTCGCGGGTCGCCGTTGGCGCTGGCGCAGGCGGCGCAGGTGGCGACGGCGCTGGAGGCGGCGCATGGCTGGCCGGCGGGGCATGTCCGGATCCTGCCGGTGCGGACCAGCGGCGATCGGATCCAGGATCGCCCGCTGGCCGAGTTTGGCGGCAAGGCGCTGTGGACCAAGGAATTGGATCTGGCGCTGATCGCCGGCGAAACCGACTTTTCGGTCCATTCGATGAAGGATGTCGAGAGCGAACGGCCCGACGCGCTGGCGATCGTCGCGGTCATGGAGCGCGCCGATGTGCGCGACCGACTGATCGGGGCGGGATCGATCGAGTTGCTGGCGCAAGGCGCCCGGGTGGGGACGTCGTCGCCACGGCGCACCGCGCAATTGCTGAGGCTTCGCCCCGACCTCGCCGTTTCGCCGATTCGCGGGAATGTCGAGACGCGGCTGACCAAGCTCGCCGCGGGCGATTTCGATGCGACGGTGTTGGCCGCCGCGGGACTCGACCGGCTGGGCCGGTTCGAGACCGGGGTTGCGATTGCGATTGACGTGATGCTGCCCGCCCCGGCGCAGGCGGCGATCGGAATCGAGTGCCGCGCCGATGACGCCATGATGGCAGCCTTGCTCGGCGCGATCGACCATGGACCGAGCCATCGCGCGGTCAGCGCCGAACGCATGGTCACGCGCACGCTGGGCGGATCGTGCCATTCGCCGGTCGCCGCACTCGCGGTGGAAGATGGCGAGACGCTGTGGTTGCGGGCCGAAATCCTGTCCGGGGACGGCGCCGAGCGAATCGCGGGCGAAATCCGCTTCGCCAGCCGCGACCCTGGTCCGCCTGCGGCACTTGCGCGCGAATTGCTCGGATTGGCGCCGCCGTCGATCCGCCTTTTGTTCGAGGGCGGATGAGGCGGCTGGTCATCCTGCGGCCCGAGCCCGGCGCGAGCGCGAGTGTCACGGCGGCGCGGGCGCTGGGTCTTGATGCCATCGCGATGCCGTTGTTCGAGGCGCGTCCGGTCGACTGGGTTGCGCCCGATCCGGAAGATTTCGATGCGATACTGCTGACCAGCGCCAATGCGGTGCGGCACGGCGGCACCCAATTGGGCAATTTTCATCATTTGCCGGTGCATGCCGTGGGCCAGGCGACCGCCGAGGCGGCGCGCGCGGCGGGATTTGCCGAGATTGACGCGGGTGGCGGCGATGTCGCGGCGCTGCTTGGCATGCTCCCCCGATCGCTCCGCCTGTTCCATCTGTGCGGGCGCGACCGGCGCGCGGTGGATGCCACGCGCACCATCACTGCCGTGCCGGTCTATAGGTCCTTTTTTCTGCCTTGCCCCGCGGGGTTCGCCGCTATCGCCGATGCGGTGGTCGCGGTGCATAGCCCGCGTGCCGGGGCGCGGCTGGCCGAGCTGGCCGACGCCGCCAGCCTCGCGCGTGATAGAGTCAGCATAGCGGCGATCAGCGCGGCGGCGGCGCGCGCAGTTGGCGAGGGCTGGCACTCGGTCACAAGCGCGGCCGCGCCGAACGACCGCGCATTGCTGGAACTCGCCGCGCGGCTGTGCAAAAAGGCCCGTACATCATGACCAGTCCCAATCCCCGCCAGACCCCGTCGTGGACGAACAGCTTGCTGCTCGCGCTGCTGCTGGTGATGGTTGGCGCCGGCCTTGCCACCTGGGGCCTCGCGCGGTGGCAGGCGGGAGCGCGCTTCCTGGGCGTCGCGCCGGTCGCGCAAGCGCCGATCATCGCCCGGCCGGTAACGCTGGTTGCGGCACAGCCCTCGCCCGAGGCCGAGCTGGTCGTGGAGGCGGCCCAGGAAGCGCGGGTGACAACGCTCGAAGCGCGCCTTGCCGCAGTCGAGACTGCAGCCCAGCGCGCGGCGGGATCGGCCGGGCGCGCCGACGCCTTGCTGGTCGCTTTTGCGGCGCGCCGCGCGATCGATCGCGGGGTCGCGCTCGGCTATCTCGAAACTCTGCTGGTCGCGCGGTTCGGCGCCGATCATCAACGCGCGGTGGCGCAAATCGTGACCGCGTCGCGCGACCCGGTGCGGCTTGACCGGCTTGCCGCCGATTATGAGCGGCTCGGGCCGGCGTTGCGGGGCGGGGCGCCCGATGAGGATTGGTGGCGCGGGGTACGGCGAGAATTCGGCTCGCTGATCGCGGTCCATCGCGCCGGAACGCCGTCGCCCAAGCCTGCTGCGCGTTACGATCGCGCCCGGGCGCGGTTGGCCAGTGGCGAGGTCGATGCCGCGCTGGCCGAAACGATGCGGTTGCCCGGGGTCCAGCGCGCATCGGCGTGGGTCGGGCTCGCCCGGCGCTATGTCGCGGCGCACCGCGCGCTCGACGAGATTGAATCGGCGGCCCTGCTGGCGGGAAGCACGCAGCCGCGCTGACCAGATCAGGCTTGGCAAAGGTCGCAACAGATGCGAATCCAGGCTTTCGCGAACAGGCCTGGTTAAGCTTGGCGCGGTCAAATCGTTGAACGCGCGGCGAAGATCATAGGACGAGGGCATGACGTCAGGACTTTTTCGGCTTGGGTTGATCGCGGCGCTCGGGCTTGCCGCTCCGGCCGCAGCGCAGCAGGCGACGGGTCGGGCACCGCTGGCCCAGCCGCCCATCGTCCAGGCGGTTCCGCCGCCCCCCGTCGTGGCGCCCACCTATCTCAGCGAACGCATCCAGGCGCTCGGCCGCGGGTTCGACGGACGCGTCGGGATCGCGGTCCGATCGGTCGACAGCGGCTGGGCCACCGGATGGAAGGCCGATGAGCTGTACCCGCAGCAGAGCGTGTCGAAATTATGGGTGTCGATCACCGCATTGGACGCGGTCGATCGCGGCCAGATCTCGCTCGACGACCGGGTGACGCTGACCCGCAGCGACCTGACCCTGTTCCATCAGCCGTTGGCGGCGAAAATCCTTGGCGGCGGGGTGACCACGACGCTTGGCGATCTGATGTTCGACGCGATCACCAAGAGCGATAATACCGCCAACGACAAATTGATGCGCTCGGTCGGCGGACCGTCGGCGGTGCGCGCGATGATTGTCGCCAAGGGGCTTGGCGCGATCCGCATGTTCGACGGCGAACGCGCCTTGCAGTCGAAGATCGCGGGCCTGACGTGGAGCCCGAGCTATTCGATCGGCAATGCCTTTTATGCCGCGCGCAATGCGCTCCCGCTGGCGCTTCGCCGGTCGCTGTTCCAGCGCTATATCGACGACCCCTATGACGGCGCCGCGCCGAGCGCGATCGTCAACGCACTCACCCGATTGAAGCGGGGGCAATTGCTGTCGCCATCGTCGACCGCGCGCCTGCTGACCACGATGGGCAATACCAAGACCGGAGCCAACCGCCTGAAGGGGGGGCTCAAGCCCGGCTGGTCATTAAGCCACAAGACCGGCACGGGTCAGGTGCTCGGCGCGACCCAGGCCGGCTATAACGACATCGGCATCCTGACCGCGCCCGATGGCAGGAGCTATGCCGTGGCGGTGATGATCAAGCAGACCACCACCCCGCTGATCACGCGGATGACGCTGATGAACAATGTCGTGCGCGCGGTGATCGACCAGCATGAGCTGAGCCGGGGTGGCGCTTACACTCTCTAAAGCCAGGTTCAGTGAGCCAGCACCGGGCTGCGGCCTAGCGTCGGTTTCAGCTGCGCTGGTGCGGCACCGGCCCGCGCCTCCGCCCGGCCTCCCATAGAATATCCTGATCGGGAGGCCGGGTGGGGGAGCGGGCTGGAACCGTCTAACTGAACCAGACTCTAGCTCGACACGGCGTCGGGATCGGCGCCGCGCTTCACCTTCACCGGCACAAGCATGTAGTGCACGCCGTTCGAGGTGGCCGGCGGGAAGCGGCCGGCGCGCATGTTGACCTGGATCGCCGGGAGCAGCAGGCTGGGCGCCGAGAGACCCGCATCGCGCTCGGTGCGCATCGCCACGAACGCGTCTTCGGTGACGCCGTCATGAACATGCTTGTTGCCGGCGCGCTGGGCGGCAACGGTGGTTTCCCAGGCATATTCGTCGCGCCCCGGCGCCTTATAGTCGTGGCACATGAACAGCCGGGTCGCGGGCGGGAGAGCGAGCAATTTGCGCATCGAACGGAAGAGCTGGTGCGCGTCGCCGCCGGGGAAATCTGCGCGCGCGGACCCGTAATCGGGCATGAACAGCGTGTCGCCGACGAACACCGCATCGCCGATCTTGTAGCTGACGTCGGCGGGGGTGTGGCCGGGCGTGTACAGCACTTCGATCGGCATTTCGCCGACTTGCAAAATATGTCCATCAGCGAACAGCCCGTCGAAGTCGGCGCCCTCGGGCTTGACGTCGGTCGCGTTGAACAATGGGCGAAAAATGGTCTGCACATCCTTGATATGTTCGCCGATCCCGATCTTCGCGCCGGTTCGCGCCTTGATCAGCGGAGCACCGCTGAGGTGATCGGCGTGAACATGAGTCTCGAGCACCCATTCGACAATTATTCGTTCGCTTTGGATGGCGGCGAGCACTTCCTCGACCGATTCGGTATCGACCTCGCCCGAGGCCGCGTCGAAGTCGAGCACCGGGTCGATGACCACGCCGCGACGCGTCGCCGGGTCCCACACCAAATAGGTCACGGTGTTGGTCGGCTCGTCGAAAAATGCTCGAATGTGCGGCTGGCTCATCGCGACCTCCCTGGCCTTGACTTATATATAAGCACTCTCTAATTAAGATGATTCTAAATTACAAGGGTCTAAGCAATGGCGACGAAAATGGCGGATCGGCTGGCCGAGCAATCGGCCGAAGCGGCGCGCTTGCTGCGTGCGCTCGCCAACGAACAACGGCTGTTGATCCTGTGCCACCTCCTCTCGGCGGGCGAGATGCCGGTGTCGGCGCTGGTCGATGAACTGGGTCTCGGCCAGTCGGCACTTTCGCAGCATCTCGCGCGGCTGCGCGAGGAAGGCATCGTCACCTACCGCCGCGAAGCGCAGTCGCTGATTTACCGCGTTGCCGACGAGAAAGCATCACGCCTGCTGGCGTTGCTGTCCGAAATCTATTGCCCCGAACTCATTGAACAAGGAATCCGATCATGAGCATGAGAACCATTACCCCTTTGGAGGCGCACCGGCTGATCGATACCGGCGCATCGCTGATCGACATTCGCGAGCCCGACGAGCATCACCGCGAGCGGATCGTCGGCGCGCTCAACATCCCGCTGACACGCGTCGCGCCCGACACCGCCCGGGGCGACCCATTGATCTTCCATTGCCGCAGCGGGATGCGCACCGGGCTGGCCAGCGCGCAGCTGACCAGCGCGGCCGACGGGCGTGACTGCTATATATTGGAAGGCGGGATCGAGGGCTGGCGCGGAGCGGGTTTCCCGACCGCGCGGACGACCGGCGCGCCGATCGAAATGCAGCGCCAGGTGATGATCGCGGCAGGCGCGCTGGTGCTGGCCGGGACCTTGCTGTCGCTGCTGGTGGCGCACGGGTTCATCGCGCTGCCCTTGTTTGTCGGGGCAGGATTGATGGTTGCGGGGATCACCGGTTTTTGCGGGATGGCGCGGCTGCTCGCGCTGGCCCCGTGGAACCGGACCGCGCCAGTCAGTGGCGCCTGAGCTCCCGTTGCTGCTCGCGGCGGCGAGCGGTTCGCTGGTCGGCTTTGCGCTCGCGCTGGTCGGCGGGGGCGGGTCGATCCTCGCGGTTCCGCTTCTGGTCTATGTCGTGGGGATCAATAATCCTCATCTGGCGATCGGGACCAGCGCGGTCGGGGTCGCCGCCAATGCCGCGCTGAGCCTGATCGGCAAGGCGCGCGCGGGGGCGGTCAAGTGGCGCTGTGGTGCAGTGTTCGCGGCGACCGGGGTGGTTGGCGCGGTGATCGGATCGCACATCGGGCAGCGAGTCGATGGCCAGGCCCTGCTGGCGCTGTTCGCTTTGCTGATGATCGTCGTGGGTGGGCTGATGCTCCGCCGCGGCGAAGCGTCAGGTGATGCCGGGGTCGTGCTTGGCCGCGACAATGCCGGGAAGCTAATGGTTCTCGGGTTGGGCACCGGGCTGCTGTCGGGCTTTTTCGGGATCGGCGGCGGTTTTCTGATCGTTCCCGGCCTGATCGCCGCGACCGCGATGCCGATCTACAACGCGATGGCGACCTCGCTGCTCGCGGTCACCGCGTTCGGCGTGACCACCGCGTCGAGCTATGC
>JANPMU010000046.1:0-2846 GCA_031427095.1 Sphingomonas sp. | reverse complement strand
ACGCCTACACCCGCCGCATCCGCCAGCCCGACGGCACCACCCGCGAAGAAGCGGTCGAGGATTTTGCGATGCAGGCGTGGCGCCGCCTCAAGGGCGACGATGCCATCCCGCCGGCCGACCTGTTCGTCAGCGCGCAGACACTCAGCCCGTCCGACCATTTGACCATGCAAGCTGCGGCGCAGGCGCTGATTGACAGCTCGATCTCGAAGACCGTCAACTGCCCCGAGGATATCAGCTTCGACGCATTCGCCGATATTTACATCGAAGGCTATCATCTCGGCTGCAAGGGACTCACCACCTATCGCCCCAATGCAATCACCGGATCGGTGCTGAGCACAAGCGCGCCATCCAAACCGGCGTCGCGAGACCTGGTGCTCGAGCCCCGTTCGGAGCTACTCCACGGCACCACCTACAAGCTCAAATGGCCCGAAAGCGCGCACGCGGTTTACGTTACGATCAACGATCTCGTCGATGGCGGCGAGCGCCGCCCGTTCGAGATTTTCATCAACTCCAAGAATATGGAGCATTACGCCTGGACGCTCGGGCTGACGCGGATGATCTCGGCGGTGTTCCGGCGCGGTGGTGACGTGTCGTTCGTCGCCGAGGAATTGCAGGCGGTGTTCGACCCGCGCGGTGGTGCCTGGATAAGCGGGCGCTATGTACCATCATTGCTCGCCGCGATCGGCGCGATCATCGAGCGTCACATGGCCGGGAATATGCCCGAGCCGGGATCCTCGGACCGGGTTCGACCGCAGCCTGAGCGACTTGCAGGCCAGCCTTGCCCGCAATGCGGCGTAGCCGCGCTGATCAGGGTCGAGGGCTGCAACAATTGCCTCGATTGCGGCTACTCCAGATGCGGGTGACGATCATGAAAAGCAAAGTTTTCGCCGCGCTGCTCGCGGGAGCCGCGTTGGGATCGGCCACCCCGGCATTTACCCAGCCGCTCAGCGTCAAGCCGATCATCGACACACGGCTGCGCTATGAACATGTCGACCAGCAGGGCCTGCCGCGCAATGCCGACGCCGTCACCGCGCGCCTCCGCGCCGGAGCCGAGCTTTCGTCAGGCGACTGGTCACTGTTGGCCGAAGGCGAAGCGACGCTCGCGCTCAGCGAACGCTACGACAGCGGGGTCAACGGCAAGACGCTTTACCCGATCGTCGCCGATCCGCAGAACGTCGAGTTGAACCGCTTCCAGCTTCAATATCGCGGATTGGCCGGAACGCTCGTCACCGCCGGGCGACAGCGCATCAACCTCGACGACCAAAGGTTCGTCGGATCGAGCGGTTGGCGCCAAAATGAGCAGACCTTCGATGCCGCCCGCGTCGAAGCGACCATCCTCAAGAATCTGAAAGCTGACGTAACCTATGCCTGGTCGGTGCGGACGATTTGGGGGATCGACGGCAAGGGCGCGCGACAACAAGCGATCGGCGGCGACAATCTGTTCGCCAATCTTGCCTACGCCAGCCCCTACGGGACGCTGACCGGCTTCGCCTATTGGATCGATCAGGACGAGGCTGCGGTCCTCGGCTTTCGGCTTTCCAGTCAGACTTACGGCGTGCGCTTCGCCGGCAGCCGCGCGCTGTCGCCGAAGGTCAAGCTCAATTATGCCGCGAGCTACGCCCGCCAGTCCGACCATCACCGCAATCCGAACGATTATTCGGCGGACTATTATCTGGTCGAGGCCGGATTCGATGTCGCGGCCTTGAAGCTCGGCCTTGGCTATGAAGTGCTCGGCGCCGATGACGGGCGGCCGCTGACCAGTATCCAGACCCCGTTGGCGACGCTCCACAAATTTCAGGGCTGGGCCGACAAGTTCCTTACCACCCCGCCCAACGGGTTGCGCGATCTGTACGCCAGCGGCGGCTATGGCTGGAAATCCCTCGCCGGGTTCGATGTGATCAACGCGGCGATAGTTTATCACCGCTTCGACAGCGATCGGCTGAACATCGCTTATGGCAGCGAATGGGACGCGATGGTCTCGGCTAGGCGCGGCCGCTGGACCGCGACCGCCAAGCTTGCCGACTATCGCGCTAAAAACTTCGCAACTGACACGTGCAAGATCTGGCTGATGCTCGAATGGGCCTATTGAGCGAAGTGGCGACGGCGGGTCACACCGCGCGAGTAGCGCGTCGGGGCTTTGTCGAGATATTGATCGAAGGCTGCGGCGAGCACCCGGACCAGCGGGCGGGCGCCGTCCACGATCGCGATGACATTGCGCTCACGCCGGGCGATGCCGTCCTCATAAAGCTGGTCGAGCCCGCCGTTGGCCAGGAGTCGGTCCGGATCGGCGCCGAAGCGAGCGCACACCTCATCGAGATCGACCCTATAATCGCACATGATGCGCTCAATTACCGCCGCGCGCAGCCGGTCTTCCGGAGCGAAGGCGCGGCCCTTGCCTACGGCAAGTTCGCCCACCGCGATGCGCCGCTGATAGTCGCCGATCAGCACCGCATTCTGGACATAGCCCTGCGGCAGCCGGCCGATCGACGATGCGCCGAACCCGATGAGAGTCTCACACGCGTCGGTCGTGTAGCCCTGGAAATTGCGATGGAGCTCTCCGTTTTCGGCGGCGGCCGCCAGCGTATCTTTTGGCCGTGCGTAATGATCGAGCCCGATCCGCCGGAAATCAGCGCCGACCAACGTCGCGGCGATGGCTTCGGCCTGGGCAAGCCGATCCGCGCCGCCGGGAAGGGCCGATTCCTCGATCTTGCGCTGGTGAAGCTTGAACGTGGGCACATGGGCATAACCGAACACTGCGAACCGGTCGGGTTTGAGTTCGAGCGCGCGAGCGGCGGTGTCGAGGCACGATGCGACGGTCTGGTGCGGCAGTCCGTAGATCAGGTCGA
>JANPMU010000045.1:0-1886 GCA_031427095.1 Sphingomonas sp. | reverse complement strand
CGTCACCGAAGTTCGCGGCCTCGTCGAAAAGCCCGCCCCCGCCGACGCTCCGTCGCGGCTCGGCGTGATCGGCCGCTACATCCTCCAGCCCGAAGTGATGACCCTGCTCGACGCGCATGAAAAAGGCGCCGGCGGCGAGATCCAGCTGACCGACGCGATCGCCAAGCTGATCGGCATTCAGCCGTTTCACGCCTTGAAGGCCGACGCCGTCCGTCACGACTGCGGCGAAAAGGCCGGCTTCGTCATCGCCAACATCGCCATCGCCTTGGCGCGCGACGATTTGGCGCCAAAGGTTCGGGAATTTCTGGCGGGACGGTAACTTCCTCCCCGGAACGGGGTGGGGGAGCGGACCGGTGCCCTCTAACTGAAACGGACTCTCAAAGCTCAGTCCGCCACTTTCACCACCAGCCCCGACAACCGCCGCCGCTCGGCCTCGCTCGCCAGCAAGCGGTCGCGCGTCTCGCCAAGCTCGATCGCACGCGTCACCACCCGCGCATCCAGATTGGCATTGTCGCGGCGCAGTTCCTCGATCGATCGGGCCCTGGTCAATTGCCGCGCGATCCGCGCTTCCAGCACTTCGAAATGGAATGGCTTGACCACAACGTCGTCGGCCCCCGCGGCAAGCGCGCGGATCGTCCCGCCCGAATCCGACCGCCCGGCGATCAGGATCACCGGCATATCGCGCATCGCCGTATCGTCGCGGATCATCCGCACCAGATCGATCCCGCTCATCAGCGGCATCACCAGCTCGGCCAGCACCAGGTCGATCTGGACCCGGTGCATCTCGGCCACCGCCGACGGCCCGCTTTCCGCCGCCGAAATCCGGTAATTCGCCTCGCCCAGCCGCCGCGCCAGCACCGCCTGATTGGTCCGGTTGGGATCGACAATCAGCACCCGCGGCCCCGCGCGCGCTGCTCTCGATGGTCGGGTCGGAGAGATAGCTTCGTCCATCCCGCCAAAACTAAACAGCAATGGTTAACGACGCGCTAAGATCTGGCATTGTTATACCTCGCGTATCCAAAGAGAATTGAGAGTGCTGGGTGAGCGCCTCTGAAATTGAAATGACGCCGACGATGCTGGCTGCTGGCGTTTGCGCCTTCCGCGAATGGGAATCCCAGGAACAGCGATAATTGCTTGCTCCGCAACATCTACGCTTCCAGTTCGACATCCCAGTATAAATAATCGCGCCAGCTCTGGTGCAGATAATTGGGCGGGAAGCTGCGTCCGTGATCCTGCAATTGCCAGCTCGTCGGGCGGATCGGCTCGCGGTAGATCGGCATCTGCGCCTGGCGCGGGGTGCGCCCGCCTTTCTTCAAATTGCACGGCGCGCAGGCGGTCGCGACATTCTCCCATGTCGTCCGCCCGCCCTGCGCGCGGGGCAGCACATGGTCGAAGGTCAATTCCTTATGGTTGCCGCAATAAACACAGCAAAAACGGTCGCGCAGGAACAGGTTGAACCGGGTGAACGCCGGATATTCATTGGGCCGGACGAACTGACGAAGCGCGATCACCGACGGCAGCTTCAACGCCAGCGTCGGGCTGTGGACCTCGCGCTGATAGCAATCGACCACGTCGACCCGTTCGAGGAACATCGCCTTGACCGCAGTCTGCCACGGCCACAGGCTCAGCGGATAATAAGACAAAGGCGTATAATCGGCATTGAGCACGAGCGCCGGACAGCTGTCGGGGTGGCGGATGAGGTCGGGATGATACATGCGTTCGCGCAAGCCTCCAGCGTTCGGTTGGTCCGAACACCGTCTCCCCGGCCTCGTCGCACGCAAGGCGGAGAGGGCATGCGGCCCGTCTTCCCTTGTGACCACGCGGATGCCAACCCGGCGTGACAGGACCATGACTGCATTTCCCGTGACTCGCCGTCAAGAGTCCTT
>JANPMU010000044.1:0-16061 GCA_031427095.1 Sphingomonas sp. | reverse complement strand
ACGCGCTGACCCTGCTGATCGGCGGCAATAATGCGGTGACGCGGCCGGGCGTCCATGGTCTCGGGGTGCCGCTCGACACGATCGGGCTGATCACGCTCGATGCCCATTTCGACATGCGTGAGACCGCAGGCGGGCTGTCGAACGGCAATCCGGTGCGCGCGCTGATCGAGGATGGCCTGCCGGGCAGGAATATCGCGCAGATCGGGCTGGCGCCGTTCGCCAACAGCGCGGCGATGCACCGCGATGCGGTCGCGGCGGGGAATAGAATCCTGACCCTCGCGGAGGTCGAACGCGACGGGATTTCGGCGGCGCTCGACCAGGCCTTGCGCCATGTCGCGCATTGCCAGATGCTGGTGGTCGACTGCGACATCGATGTGATCGACCGGTCGCAATTGCCAGGCGCGCCGGGCGCGCGGCCGGGCGGAATGCGGGTCGCCGATTTCTTCGCCGCCACGCGCACCCTCGCGCGCGAGCCGCAGCTCCGGCTGATCGACCTGACCGAATGGGACCCGTCGCTCGACCCCGGCGACCTCAGCGCGCTGACGGCTGCGCGCTGGGTCGCCGAGGTGCTTGCCGGGTTCGAGGCGCGCTGAACGCGGCTTCTAGAGTCTGTTTCAGTGAGCCCGCACCGGCCCGCTCCCCCACCCGGCCTCCCAAACAGTTTATGCTATGGGTGGCCGGGTGGGGGCGTGGGCCGGTGCCGATTTAGCGCAGCGGAAACAGACTTTAGAAGCTCGCGCCGAGCGTGACGACGATCGCGCTGTCGACCTGATCCCTGAGGTAGCTGTCGAAGCCGAGGTCGCTCGCCTTGAGGCTGGTGTCGACATAAGCCACCCCTGCGGTCAGCGGACCGATCAGCTTGACGTCGGCGCCGACCATCCAGTCCCAGTAATTCTGGCCGCCGAAGGTCAGCGTACTTTCGCCCATCGAGCGGCCGATATGGGCCTTCAAGGTGATTGGCGTGTTCGGGATGGCAAAGCTCGGATCGGCATAGACGTAGAGATTATCCTTGTCGCCGATCGCATTCTGTTTCGGGGCATAGGTCGCGCCGACCTTGATCGCCGCCGGGCCAACCGGTGCGGTGACGCTGATATAGGGCTCGAAGAAGTCGGTGTCGAAGCCGTTGACCCCGGGATAGACATAATAAACCACGCCGCCGTCGAGCTTCACGCCGCTCGCGATCTCCGCTCCGTAGCCGGCGTAAAGGTCGATCTCGACATGCGAGCCGCCGAAGTCGCCGAAACCGGCGAGCGAGGACGCCCAGGTGCCGACGTAGAAGCCCGAGGCGTGGTTGAGGTTGATCGTTCCCTGGATCGCCGGTTTCTCATCCGACAGCGAAACCCCGCGGAAGCGATATTGGGAAACCCCGGTGACCCCGCCGGTGACCGTGAAGGCCGGCGTCGGCGCAGCGTCCTGGGCGAACGCCGGGGCGGTGGAAACAAGCAGAGCGAAGGTGAGTGCGAGATGGCGAAAAGGCAGCATAGGAAGTCCCCCGGTTCAAGCCGCCAACCCGCTTTGCGGTGCTCGCGACGATCGCCTCGCGTTCGCGAAGCACGGACTCTCCTGACGACAGATTAGCAAAGGCGAACCGAGAGTCTACAAATTTATTACACGCATCAGCGCGGCCTGTGATCGCGATCCGTGGTGCCCTGAACCCGTCACAGCGTCGCGAGCTGGCAATTGCCGAAGCGGTGGGCATATTGGCTGGCGACCCCGACCTTGCGTTCGATCGAATCGAGGATCGGATTCGCGAAATCGACCCCGGCAAGCCGCGAACAACTGCCCAGATTGCCTGGCGAGAAGACATTCACCTCGAGAATCTTGTCGCCGACGATATCGATCCCGACGAGGAACATGCCGTCGGCGATCAATTTGGGGCGGATGATTTCGGCGACGCGGGCGGCGGGTGGCGGCCGATGCGTCGAGCAAGGCGGTCGCATCGGCGAGCAGTCGGGCATCGACGGTCCCGTAAAGCAAGGTCGAGGCGGCGCGGAACGCGGGGGTGTTGCGCGCGCCGAGCATGGACAATTGCTGGTCGATCTCGCGCCGCTTTTCTGAGAGCAGCCGCTCGAGCAGCGGATCCTCGAGCCGGGTCAGGTCGATCGCGTAGAGCTTGCGCTTGGCGACATCGGGGTCGACCGTCAGCGGGCGATACTGGAAGCGCGGCGCGACGTCTTCGCGGTCGGTGACGAATTGTTCGAACGCGGCGTCATGGTTGATCGGCGAGACCGACAGCAGGAAGTCGAAGCTGCGCGCGATGCGATCGAGCTTGCCTGGCCCGGGTAGCGGTCATGGATGAAGCGCGCCTGTTGGCCCTTGCCCTGAAAGGCAATATTCTCGCGGACGTCGAGGTGCCGATGTTGATGTCCGGCGCCTTGGCCTGCGCGGTCGGATCACCTGCGGGCCCGTCGCGACGGTGATTATAGCTGTGGACGTCGAGCACGACAAAGCGCGCGTGATCAGCGGCGACATCGTCGAGCAATTGGCCAAGCATCCGGTAATAACGCGCATGGAGGCCAAGCGACGCCGCGATCATCGCCTGCGTCGGCGGCGTGTGCCACAGGTCGAGCCCCCAGCTTTGGTCAGGCGTGGCATAGACTGCGGCTTCGGCGGCGCGGTTGAGGTCGAATTCGAACCGCGAGCGGTGGACGGTGATGTTGGTCGGGATGTTGGTCGGGATGTTGACAATCGCCTGTCCGGTGAACGGATCTTCTTCGCGCAAGCGGTCGGGCGCGGGCAGCTTCATCGCCCGCGCGACGTCGCCGCGAAGACCGGCCCCGTCATGGATCGCGGTCGCGACAATCGGGCCGGGACCGCGCTGATCGGTCCACCAGCGCTGTTCATCCTGATCGGTCGGATCTTTGGTCATGCACGGCTCCCTCCGGGCTTAACCGTTACTCAGCCATTCGGGTTGCGCCGGCGTCTCGTCCAAGTTGCGTAAAAGCCGACTGAAACAGAAATGCCATGGAGTCCCGATACGCAACAGCAGGGGGCAAGTCAGATTGACTCACCGCGGAGATGGTTTCACAATTGTTAACAACTGAGCGGGATGCGCTGCTTTAGGGCGGCTTGCGGCGAAGATGGGGAACATCGATGGGACATGTGCGATCCGTTGCCGCGAGGCTGGGTATGGCGGCGCTATCGAGTTGCGCACTGGTCACCTCTTCGGCTGTATTTGCCCAGTCGCTCGCGCCGACTCGCGATGAACTGACCCGCGACCAGCCGACACCCGAGTCGCGGCGCCCGTCGCTCAACGTCGTCGGAGATATCGAGCGCTCGCCCTGTCCGCTCGCCGACCCCAAGTTCGCCGATGTTCCGCTGACCATCAACGACGTGATGTTCAACAATCTCAAGGGCGCGAGCATCGCGGAGATGCGCGCGACATGGGCGCCTTATGCCGGGAGCCCGCAGAAGGTCGCGGTGATCTGCGACATCCGCGACGCCGCCGCGACCCTGCTCCGCAACAAGGGCTATCTCGCCGCAGTCCAGGTCCCGACCCAGCGGATCGAGAATGGAGTCGTCCGGTTGGAAGTGCTTTACGCGCGGATCACAACGGTGCGCGCGCGGGGCCAGACCAGCGGCGCCGAAAGCAAGATCGCGGGCTATCTGTCAAAGCTGACCGAAGACGAGATCTTCGACCGTAACCGCGCCGAGCGCTACCTCCTGCTGGCGCGCGACCTGCCGGGTTATAATGTCCAGCTGACCTTGAAGCCGGCCGGGACCGGCCCCGGCGAACTGATCGGGGAGGTGTCGGTGCTTCGCCGACCCTATGCGATCGACCTGACGGTCCAGAATCTCGCGGCCAAAGCGACCGGGCGGTGGGGCGGACAATTGCGCGCGCAGGTGTTCGGACTGACCGGGCTTGGCGACGCGACCTCGATCGCGTTTTATTCGACCGCCGATTTCAAGGAACAGCAGATCCTTCAGGTCGCGCACAGCTTTCGTCCGGGCTCCGAGGGGCTGACGATCGACGGGCAGTTCACTTACGCCTGGACCCGCCCCGACCTTGATGCGGCGGCGACGGTTCCCGATCTCAAGGCGCGGACCCTGTTCGCGACGCTTGGCGCGCGGTTCCCCTTCATCCGCACGCAGGGACGCAATCTCAGCGCTGGCGGCGGGTTCGACTATATCGACCAGAAAGTGGATTTCTTCGGGCCGCTGACCCGCGACAAGTTGCGCGTGGCGTGGCTCCGCGCCGATTATGACGCGGTCGACCTGACGTCGCGGCGACCGCAATGGCGCTATGGCGCATCGCTCGAACTGCGCCGCGGGCTCGACATTTTCGGAGCGACCGACAAATGCGGAAGTGGCGGCTGCGGCATCGGCGTGACCCCGCCCAGCCGGATCGACGGCGACCCCAGCGCGACCCTGATCCGCGCCAACGCCAGCGTCGAACTTGCGCTTGGAAAATCGCTGGCGTTCGCGCTGGCGCCGCGCGCGCAATATGCGTTCGACCCGCTGCTGAGCTTCGAGGAATATACGGCGGGCAATTATACCGTCGGGCGCGGCTATGATCCGGCAATCCTGACCGGTGACAGCGGGGTCGGTTTTGCGGCCGAACTGCGCGGGCCACGGATCAAGCTGATGGCGCGGTCGAACCTGCTGGTCCAACCCTATGTCTTCGGCGATGCCGCATGGGTGTGGAACCGCGATGTTCCCGGCGATCCCGAGCATCTCAAATCGGCCGGCGGCGGCGCCCGCGCCGAACTTGGCGACCGGCTGCGGATCGACGCCGCAGTGGCGGTGCCGCTTGAAAAGGCCGGGGTGCCGGGTCGCCGCGGCGACATTCGCTTCCTGCTTACGATCACCAGCCGACTGCTTCCGTGGAGGTCATGATGACCCGTTCTGTGATTCGCACCTTGGGCCGGATTTCGCTGTGCTCGACACTGGCCATCGCCACCTCGCTGGTGGTCGGCGCGACCCCGGTTTCCGCGCAGTCGTTCCAGGGAACGGGCAGCGGCACCAACGGGGCGGTCATCACCACCGGCGTGAACTCGACAAACATTGCCCTCAACACCGGGCAGACGGTGATCGACTGGGCGCCGACCGACGCCGCCTTCACCGCGAGCGCGATCGGCTTCCAATATTCGGGCACCACCGCGACCTTCAGCAGCGCGAGCGACTTCGCGGTGCTCAACCGGATCAACCCGGTCGACATCAGCCGTTCGATCGTGATGGACGGGACGATCAATTCGCTGGTCGGCGGCCAGACCGGCGGGTCGGTTTTCTTCTACAGCCCGGGTGGAATCGTCGTCGGCGCCAATGCCGTGATCAACGTCGGTTCGCTGGTCCTGACGACCTCGCCGATCCTTGTCGATGGGAGCGGAAACTTCATCAACGGAACCACCGTGACCTTCGGCCAAGCCGCGACTGACACCCACGTCTGGGTCAACCCCGGCGCGCAGATCAGTGCGCTCAACGAAGGCAGCTACATCGCGCTGGTCGCCCCCGAAGTGTGGAATGGCGGGACGATCAATGTCAACGGCGCGGCGGCGCTGGTCGGGGCCGAGGCGGCGACGATCAATTTCCGCACCAGCGGGTTGTTCGACATCCAGGTGACCACCGGCACGACCGACATCAACGGCGTCCGCAACACCGGCACGATCACCGGCCCGGCGAGCAGCGGCTTTGGCGACAATCACCGCGCCTATCTGGTCGCGGTGCCGAAGAACACGGCGATGACGATGCTGATTACGGCGGGAAGCAATCTGGGCTTCGCGGTGGCGGGCGCCGCCGATGTCGATGGCAATGCGGTCGTCCTTTCGGCGGGGCACGATGTGTCCTTTGGATCGATCAGCGGGGAATCGGCGGCGAGCGGCGGTCAAGCGAACTTTCAACTGACCAATGCCAATATCACGTCCGCGCTGACCGGCGATGCGACCGGCTACGCCAACCTTCATGCCAATAGCGCATCGAATTTTGAGTCCGACGTCACGGTCCACGCGGTCGACCATGTCTGGGTGAGTGCGTTTGGCCCGGGCGCGACGCTCGACATTGCTGGCGACCTGACAATTTCGACCGATGCTTTTGGCGTCGGCGAGGGTGGTTCTGCGACCGGCGGCGAGACGTCGCTCTATTCGCAAGGCGGGGCCATCGTCACCATTACCGGCGCCGCCAGCCTGTCAGCCAACGGTTATGGCGCGTCGAGCGGAACTGCGGGCATCAATGGTGGTGTCGGCACTGGCGGCACCGTGCTGGTCCAGGCGGAAGCGGGCAGCCAGTTGGCGGTGGGAAGCGTAGCCGCTCAGGCCGACGGCACGGGCGGCAGCGCCTTCGCAAGCGGCGTCAGTGGAGGGAATGGCGCCGGCGGACGCGTTTTCGTCGGTTCCTTCGGCACAAATGCCAGCCTGACCACCGGTGGTACCACCAGCGCCAGCGCCCACGGCACTGGCGGAAGCGGCGTGGGCATCGAATGTCTCGACTGCAACGGAGCGGGCGGTAGCGGCACCGGGGGCCTTGCGGACGTCGGTGCCTTCAATGCGGGCACCAGCCTGTCGCTCGCCGCGGTTGATATCCGCGCCGGTGGCTTTGGCGGAGCGGGCGCCGGTGGCAATAACGGTGGCAGTGGCGTCGGCGGGATCGCGCGGCTTTCGGCCTCGGGCGGCGCCGATGTGACAAGCCTCGACGTCTTCATCCTAGCCGACGGATATGGCGGTCAGGCGTATGGGCTGAGCGGTGTTGGCGGCAGCGGCACCGGGGGACTGGGTCAGGTCTTCGCGACCAGTGGCGGCGATATCACGGTCGGCGGCTCGGCCTATATCCGGTCCTATGGGAGCGGTGGCAGCGGCGCCGTCGGCGGCGTCGGCACAGGCGGCAAGCCGCTCAATGGCGGCGGAGCTTATTTCAGCAGCAGTTCGGGCGGGAGCCTGTCGATTACCGGCTATGCCGAGCTCACCGCCCCGGGCCAGGGCGGCTATGGCTATGTCGGCAATGGCGGGGTCGGCCGCGGTGGCCATGCCGAAGCTTTTGCCAATAATGCGACCCTGGCGTTCGGCGATGCGCTTTATCTGCGCGCCAACGGTTCCGGGGGTAACGCCGGGACACTGGGGGCCACGACGGGCGCCGGATTTGGTGGTGACGTCTATCTCCAGGCCGTGGCCGCCGGAACCGTGACGGTCGCGACCCAACTTTACGCTTTTGCCGAAGGCGAAGGGGGCAGCGCCAATTCCGGGGTGTATAGCGGCAACGGCACCGGCGGGACGGTGACCGTCATTTCGCGCGACGGTGGCTCGACCCTGACCGTCGCCGGAGCGGCCTACCTCAATGCCGACGGCGAGGCCGGCTACAGCAGCGAATGCTCGTCTTCGTGCAGCAACGGCGGCGTCGGCCAGGGCGGCACAATCAACCTGGGCTCCAGCGGCGCGCTGAGTATCGACAATGCGGTCAACACGCTCGATTTCGGCTCGACCCTCATCGCGTCGGCCGACGGCTATGGCGGTGATAGCGCGATCATCGATTTTGAACTTGGTACGGTCAATGGCGGCAACGGGATCGGCGGGACCGTGAATCTCTATGCCAACGATGGCAATATGGTCAGTGTGACCGGCGACGTGACGCTGGAGGCGATCGGCTACGGCGGTTACGACACGTCCGACCTCATTGGTGGCAACGGGATCGGCGGGTCGGTGCAGATCACCACCAACGCGGCGACCACGAACGCGATCATTCTGGGTGCCACTGTCTACCTCGACGCCAGCGGCTATGGCGGCAACAGCGGACTGAGCGGGAATGGCGCTGGCGGCGACGGGTTCGGCGGGACTGCGCGGGTCGCCATTGCCGACGGGACGATCGGCATCGCCGGCGACCTTTACGCCAACGCGATCGGAGACGGCGGCGACACTTTTGGCGGCACCGGCGGTAACGGAACCGGCAAGGTCGCGGTGATTTTCGCGACCGGCGGCACGACCACGATCACCGGTTCGGCCACTCTCGACGTTTCGGGCCGAGGAGGTGATGGACTGGTGGCCGGCAACGGACTTGGCGGCGGCGACGTGATCACCCAGACCAACGGCGCCCACATCGTCGCACAAAATGCGACGATCAGCATCGGCGGAACCGCCAACGTGGTCTCGCAGGGGGATGGCGGCAACGGCAGCGACGGGATCGGCGGCACTGGCGCCAACGGCACCGGCGGCTTTGTGTCGATCAACGCCCAAAATGCCGACGCGGGGCCGAGTTCGATCACCGCGGCTTTGGCCGTCCTGAGCGTCGATGGGCGCGGCGGCGACGGTGGCAGCGGGACCAGCGGCAACGCGGGGGGCAATGGCGGCGATGGCACTGGCGGGACTGCCGCAATCGTTGCGTCGGCCGGGAACGGGGCAGTCACGGTCGATGCGCCGCCGCCGCCCGAACTCTATAATGTCTTGGCGACCGCGACCGGCACCGGCGGACGCGGCGGCGACGGCGGCGATGGCGAGCCCGGCGGCGATGGCGGCGACGGCGGTGAGGGCGACGGCGGGCTGGTCGTGGTGGGCACCGATAACGCCAATCCGCAGGCGCTCACCCAGGCCGCCGGGGTCGCCAATTACGGTTCGGCGTTCATCGATGCGAGCGCCTATGGCGGCGACGGAGGCAATGGCGGGTTCGGGTTGGTCCGGGGCAATGGCGGCGCGGGCGGGAGCGCGGTTGGCGGCGATGCGCTGCTGCTGGTTCGCGGATCGACCGTCAATGTCGACACGGCCTTGCTTTATGCCAACGCCAGCGGCGGCGCGGGTGGCGGCGGAACTGTGACCGGAACGGGTGGCAATGCCACCGGCGGCGCGGTCGGTGTGGTGGTTATTGAGCGCTTCGCGGGCACCGCGCGCGGCCAGCTCAACGCCGGAACAATCACCGGCCGCGCCGACGCGTTCGGCGGACCGGGATCGATCAATGGCTCGAGCCTGACCAGGGGCGGGAGCCTCTTCATGGTTCGCAACAGCGATGCGACGATCGGCTCGCTCGACTTCAGCATCGCCGCCGATGGGGTTGCGACCGGAGCCGAGGTCAATGCGATCTCGATCATCAATGGCGACGTCACGGTAACCGGCAATTTCAGCTTCATCACGCCCGGCGACGTTTCGCTATTCGCCGACAATGGCTCGATGACCGCTGGCGGTACACTGACGCTTTCGGTCGGCAATTTCGTTCCCGACACCGCCAATGAGCCGCCGGTCAGCGCCGGAACCTATTTTGCCAACGCGATCGACATCACCACCAACCTCAACATCTACACCACCGCCAATCTCGATAGCGCGACGGGCCTCATCCTGAACGCACCCGGGTTCGTCACGACCGGCAATCTCAACGGCAATACGGGCGACGTCCTTGTCGATGCGGGCGGATTTATCGACGTCGGCAATATCGCTGGCGGTTTCGTCAATCTTCAAGCCAGCGATGCGGTCACGGCAGGCGACATCAACTCTGCCAGCAATATCCAGGTCCAGTCGGGTACCTACATGATTTTGGGGAATCTTGTTGCGGGGGTCACGATCGATCCACAGAGCAACAAGGCGATCCGGCTCGATAGCGGCGGCTCGATCCTTGTTGGCAACGCCACGGCACTGGGTGGGATCGACTTCGACGCCAACGGATCGGTTGCCGGCGGCAACCTGACCTCGGGCCTCGAGATCAAGGGCGATGCTGGAGGGGCAATCAGTTTCGGCGCGCTTTCGGCCGGGCTGGTCAATCCGCAAGGCCCAGCCGAGAAGGGCTTCTCGGTTGGAATATCCTCGGGCACGTCGATCAGCGTCGGCAATGTCGCCGGGGCAGAGGGCATCGGCTTCGCCACCTTGGGCTCGCTGACTACCGGCAATCTGAACGCGGGCACCGACGTGCTGGCCATGGCCGGCGGCAACATGAGTTTTGGCGCGATCACGACTGGAGCAAGCGGGCGGACGTACCTCGCTGATAGCTCGATGTTCATCGCGGCCGGCGGGCCCGACAATTTCGATCCGGCGCTTGTCTTCGCCGCCACGCCGGTGGCATCCGCCGGTTCGATCACGATAAACGGGCCGGTTTCGACCGGTCGATTCCAGGCCGCAGCGGGAACAAACCTTTCGGCCGGGGCGATCAGCGCGCAAACGATCGATGCGAGCGCCGGGGGAACGGCCACGGTCAGCGGACTGTGGGCGGCGCCATCGGTGCTGCTGACCTCGAACGATATCGACGTCACCGCTTCAGGCGGAATCGATGCGGGTAATTCGGGCGAGGTCACGCTGCAATCGACCAACGCCACCCAGGCGCTGATCGGCGACGGGCTGAGCGGCACCGGCTATGCGCTGAGCAACGCCGAATTTGGCCGGATCAGCAGCGGCGCGCTGTATATCCAGTCCGCCGGCAACGCCTTGGCGGCGCAGGACATGCTGATCGGCGACCTGTCGATCACCGGCCCGCTTGCCGGAAGCACGATCGATGACCCGAACGGGATCCTTGTGTTCGCCACCGGCGACCTCGTCACCGAAGCCCACGGCGGAGTCATCCGCGTCGTCGGCGATGTCGTCGCGACCGGGTTCCTGCCGGGCAACGGGATTGAATTTTATTCCGATCTGTTCGAGCTCGACGCGGCCACGGGGTCGATCTCGGTCCAGGGATCGGGCGGCGCGCTCGGCGGCAAACTCGAGATCATCGCCGATCGCATCCATATCGCCAGCGGGACGATTCTCGACAAACTCGCGGTCGATCCGCAATATGCCGGTTATCAGGACGACCTCAACCAGCCGGCCATTGTCCAGCGGCCGGACGGGGTCATCAGCGCGGCGAACATCTTCGTCTATCCGACCGAGGCGGTGCTGGTGCAGAATACCGGCACTGCGGACGTCCCGGCGGGCTTCGTCGCCAATACTATCGAACTGTTCGAAGCCGAAGGCGCCCAGCCCGGATCGATCGAGCTGATCGTCAATGGCCAGTTGGTCACCGCGACCGGGACGCTGACCGGGGTCGCGGTGCGCGATGCGTTGGTGCTCGGCACCGACCTCGCGGTGTATAGCGAGAACAGCACGATCAACGGCTGCGCGCTGACCGGCGACTGCACATTTACCGGACCCGGCCCGATCGTCGATCCGGTCGGCGGCATTTCGACCGAGATCGCTTTGTTTTCGAAGGATCCGCTGTTCGAACAACCGTTCGCCAATGACCCGGTGATCGACGAGGGCGAAGGCGACGAGGACAAGGACGGCAACGAGACCGAACTGGCGAAGGTCGGCGATGAGGCGTCGAGCCCGATCAAGCCGCCCGCGCCGTTATTCGACACCCGGCCGCTCAACCCCGATGGCGATATCGACGAGCCGATTTCGGGCAGCGGCAATCCCGCATTGGCCGGGTCTGCGCCCGCCACCGTGCCAAGCAGCGGAGACGAGAAATGAACCGCCTGTCGTTTCGAACCGCGATCGCCGGACTGCTGGTCGCGACCGCCTTGCCGCAAGGCCTGATCGCCGGGCCGGCCCATGTGCCGCTATCGACGCGCAACTCGTTCCGGCTGGGCGACGCTGGCGTGCTGTGCACCGCGCAGGTCAAGCCAACCGACGCGCGCTTGGCAAACATTTTCGACCGGGCCTATGTGCTCACCTGCCGCGATGCCGCTTCGGCGGTCGGCAGCGTGATCGCGGTTCGGCGATCGGTCGAGCTGACCGGCGAGAAAAGCGCGCTACCCGCTGGGCCGCTGGCGTGCGGCGGGGAAAGCCCGGTGGTCATCGACGGGGTCGGCACGGTGCGGTCGATGACCTGCCGCGACGAGGCCGCGAAGCTCGATTACCGCCGCTATGCGATCGCTCGCGGCAAGACCAGCTATCTGGCCGAAGGGCTGGCGGGCTATGACCCGGCGCTGCGGCTGGCGCTCGCGTCGGTCGTCAGCGACCGCGCGCAAAAAGGGGAAGTGCGCGTTGCCGTAACCGAGGTCAGCGACGCCGCCGCCTTCGCCCGGACGCAAGCCGGATCGCTCGACGCGGCGGGTGCGCGCAGCGAAGCCTATGGCCGCAATAATGGCGGGCGCTTCGCCGAATCGGCTGAATTCTTCGAGAATCTCGCGGCGCGCGATCATGGCCATCCGGCCCGGCTGGCCGAAGCACTGGCCAACCAGGGGCTTCAGCAATCCAACCTCGGCAATTTCGCGTCGGCGGCGATGCTGCTCGACAAGGCCGAAGCCCAGGCGCCGCGTGGCGATGGCGTGATCCAGCGGATGATCCGCAATTATCGAAGCCTCAATCAGATCAACCAGCACCAGCCTGCGGCAGCGCTGGCCGAACTCGCCAGGCCGGTCGCGCCGGTCGACGACGATAGTGCCGACCAGGGCATGCGGCGGGGGCTGATCAGCGTTCCGATGGCGGCGCAGATCAACCGCGAAAGCGCATCGACCCAACAAGTCGGCGGGATCGACGCCGCGCTGACCCCGCCTGAACGCGCCGCAATCCTCGATGCCCAGGCGACCGCATTGTCGGGCACCGCGGCGCGTGCGCAGGGCCGGCTCGACGATGCCACCCGGCAATTGGCCGAGGCCAAGGCGGGGATCCTCGCGGTCCGTAAAGGGCGGGTGCTGTCGGCGGCGTGGCTGCGCTCCGAGATCGAGATCGAGCAGGCGCTGGTCGCCGAGGCGCGCGACGATCGAGCCGGAGCGGCTGCGGCATTCGATGCCGCGATCGCGACCATGGCCGACAGCTTCCCGCAATCCCCCGCGCTGCTTTCGGCGCGCGCGCGCAAAGCAGCATTCCTTGCCCGCAGCGGCGACCAGGCGGGCGCGCTCGCATTGTTCGATGGGGTGATCAAGGACAGCGCCGACGTGCGCGATAGCAGCGCTGCGCTACGCGACTTGCTCGCCCCTTATTTCGCTTTGCTTGCGGCGAGCAATGCAAGCGACGCACCAACCGCGATGTTCCGCGCGGCGCAAGTGCTGCAGCGGCCCGGCGTGGCCCAGACCCAGGCGATCCTCGCCCGCCAATTGTCCGAAGGCAATGACGAGGCGGCCGCGCTGTTCCGCCTGTCGGTCGCGCGAACCCGCGCAATCGTCCGCACCGAAAGCGAGATCAGCCAGCTTGCGGCCAAGCCCGGCCCGACTGCGCAGGAAATTGCCAACATTGCGAGCGCCCGATCGAGCCTGGCGGCGCTGCGCGCCGACCAGACGAGCATGCAGGCGCGGCTGGCGGAATATTCACGCTTCAAGGTCCTGTCTCCCGAAACAATTCCCCTGGCCGACCTTCAGTCCGCACTTCGCGACGGCGAAGGCTATTACAAGATGATGATCGTCGGCGATGCGGTCTACGGACTCTACGCGACCCATGGCTCGGCGCGGATCGTGCGCGTGGCGCAGGATCGCGACGCGCTCGGCGCGACGGTCGGCGCGATCCGCGACAGCATTGCCCGGATCGAGAATGGCGCGACGGTAACCGCGCCGTTCGACCTCGACCGCGCGCGCGCATTATACCTCGCGCTGTTCCAGCCGATCGACGGCGAGGTCAAAGCGCTCAAGCATCTGGTGTTCGAGCCCGACGGCGCGATGCTCCAATTGCCGCCCTATGTGCTGGTTGCCAGCCAGCCCGGGATCGACAGTTACAAGCGCCGCGCGGCATTGCCGCAAGGCGACGCATTCGACTTCACCGGGATCGACTGGCTCGGGCGCGGACGTGAGATATCGATTTCGGTCGGCGCGCGCAGTTTCCTCGATGTCCGCGCGATCGCTCCATCGCGTGCCCCGAGGACCTATCTCGGGCTTGGCGGCAATGCGGTTGCGATGACCCGGCCGGTGACCGCAGTCGCCGATGATTGCGACTGGCCGATCCAGACGTGGCAGAAACCAATTTCGCCGGACGAGCTTTATTTCGCGCAGGCCGCGTTCGGTACGGCCAACGGAGCGGTGATCAGCGGCGCGAACTTCACCGACACCGCGCTGCTCGCCGACCAGACGCTCGACGAGTATCGGGTGTTGCATTTCGCGACCCACGGGCTGGTCACGTCACCGCGCCCCGATTGCCCGGCGCGGCCGGCATTGGTGACGTCATTCGGGGGCCAGGGATCGGACGGCCTGCTCAGCTTCCGCGAGATCTTCGACCTCAAGCTCGACGCCGATGTCGTCATATTGTCGGCCTGCGACACCGCCGGAATGGCGACGGTCGGCGCATCGCGCGAAGCGGGCGTCGCGACCGGGGGCAATTATGCACTCGACGGGCTGGTCCGGGCGTTTATCGGCGCCGGCGCGCGATCGGTGGTCGCGAGCCATTGGCCGGTGCCCGATGATTATGATGCGACAAAACGATTGATCTCGGGTCTGACCAACGCCCGCCAGGGGCAGGCGCTGGCCGGATCACTGGCCTTGGCCCAACAGGGGCTGATGGACGACAAGCGCACCTCGCATCCGTTCTACTGGGCGGCATTCATCATCCTTGGCGATGGCGCCAAGCCGTTGCTTCCCGGACCCGACCGGATCGCTCGCGCCGCAATGTCCGAGACATCCGACCCCGGCGCGCGCTGACCCAAGCCAAAAAGCCAAGACGCTCTCGATAGGCGCGTTATCGTAGCCGGGTAGCGGATCGCTTCGCCGGCCACGTCGTCACATCACCATTTCCGGTTGCCGGCGCGACGCGCGGCCTCGAGCGCCTGTTCGGTGCCGATCTCTTTGCCGCTGTCGTTGACGAAATGGATATCGAAGGCCGCGTCCGCGACCATGAAAATCAGGCAGTCCGCTTTCGACGTGCAGCGGAACCGATGGACATGTCGGCTGGGCAGTTGCGAATAAGAGCCGACCTGCAGCATGACCGGCCGCTTCCCCCTCATCTGCGAGAGCGGCGCGCCCTGAAGCACGATCAATTCTTCGGATGGCGTGTGCCAGTGATACGGGACCACGCAACCTGTTTTCATTCGCACCATGAGGGTGGCCGGTCCCTTGCTCATGTCGCCGTGCAGCGGAGCGATCGTGGTGCAGGCGGGCACCCCCGGCACGGACAGGAACTTGGCGTCTGCGGCGCGCTGCAGGAGGATTCCTGTGGATTGCTGTGCACTTGCTGTGCCTGCCGCACTCAGCGCGAGGCAAATCGCAGCGGCACCGAACCAAGTCTTTGTCATCAAAGCATCTCCAGTTAAAGGCTTTAGGCGTTGATCGCCTGGAAGGGTAAGGGCGAGAGGTGATCGGATACCGCCCGCCTCAACGCTATAGTCGCCCTTGGGCATTGTCCCATACTCGTAAGAGAATTCTCCCTCGAGCACGAGAGCATGGGCTTCACCGAAATGATGATGGTCGGGCGTCTCGAGCCCGCCGCGCAGTGCCGATTTCGGCGGACTGAACAATGGTACTCACTCGCGCTCTCCTTGAACAATATGATGCCCGATCTGCGCCGGTTTTATCAAGATATGGATATGAGATATATCTAATCCATGGAAGCCTTTATTGCGGCGGCGGCATAAAACGGCCCATCGTCATGGATGCAGGTGACAAGCTCGACTGCCATTCCGCATCGCCAGGCGATCAAGTCTCCGACCAGCGGGCATGCCAGCCGGATGCCGACGTCGAGATCGACGATGCCGATCGCGTAGGGCAGATCGGGATCAAAGATCGCCGGGCCCGCGTGAACGCGCGTCCACGAATAAAGCTGGCCGGTCGTGCCCACTTCCGACCAGCCGATCTCCCCGCTCCAGCAGGCCGGGCAAATCGGTTTGGGCGGAAAGCTGCTATGCTCGCAGCGGGTGCAGCTCGTGACCAGGAATCGGCCTTGCGTCAGCCCTTCCCAGAACGGCTGCGTGAATTCGGTGACGCGGGGCGGATAGCGCCGCGGATGCGTGATGCGCCGGATCGGCATGGTCATCGCGCCGCCTCCAGGACATGGACCAGCGCCGCGTTGTAATTGCCGAGCTCGTTCATCATCAGGCCCAACCGGGCGCGGTCGACCTGGCGGGCGCCCGCTCGGTGGCGCAACTGGTCGCATAGCTCAACCAGATTGTAGAGCGGCGTTGCGTAGGAGGGGTGGCCGCGGGAGGTCAGGCCGCCCGACGTCGCGATCGGGATCCGCCCGCCGAGGCTAGTCTCGCCCGCCGCCGCCGCATGCGCGCCGCGGCCGCGCGGAACCAGACGCGCGGCCTCACTCGCGAGCACCTCGACGATCGTG
>JANPMU010000043.1:0-1638 GCA_031427095.1 Sphingomonas sp. | reverse complement strand
CCCGAGCCACGAGCGGAAGGCGAAGATGCCCAGACCGAGCAGCAGTAGCCATGGCAGCGCCACCGCCAACGCTTTCAGCGCGAGCCCGACCATCGTCGCCAGGCTGTCGACGAACAGATACCAGGCTTCGCTTGCCGGGTTCTCGTCGGCAAAGCCGCGGCTGGCCGCGCCGCCACCGGCATAAGCGAAGCTCATCGGCGTTCGCTGGATTTTCGCTTCGCTATCGATCGCCGCAGATTGAGCCGCCTGGATTTCAGCGCGCATTTGTCGGATTTGCTCGCGCAACTGGACACGCTCATCTCGCTTTTGGCCTTGGCGAGGTCGGCTTCGAGCTGGACGATATTGCGATTGGCGCTTCCCTGTCGGCGAGCCGCATCGTCCAAGGCCGGGTTCTGGTCCTCCCCGGTGATGTCGGCGTAGCGCAACCGCCCTGCCTGCTTTTCGACGACGGCGATGGCGTCGCGCCCGAACGCCCGGGCGAGCAACGGATCGATCGACAGCGCGAGCGTCGCGTCGACCCGGTCACGGTCGTCCAGCTGATAGGTCATGCCGGTGATCCGGCAGCGGCTGAGGCCGAGCTTCTCGCACGCCGCAGCATGCGCCTCCTGCGCGAGCGTGATATTGGCGTCGGGCAAGCGGAAACCGTAACGATAAATGAAGGCAACGCCCGGCGCGGCGGTGGGGACGATGCCCGGCGCGTACCGGGCGCTCGGCGCAACGGATTCGGCGGACTGATCGGAAACGTCGAAAGTTTTCAGATCTTCGCGGGTTCGCTTTTCACCGCCTCGCGAACAGGCGGTCGTAGATAGCAGGAAGATGGCGGTCAGGCCCAAGGCGATACGCTTCATCAAGCAATTCCTTTTTGCGTTGAACCCGATCAATCTTCGCCCGGCGCGAGCGCGCGGATGGTCAGCGCGTGGACGCGTTGGTGCATGAGGTCGCCGAGTGCGGCATAGACTTTGCGCTGCCGCTGGACCCGGCCCATACCGGCGAACGCGGCGCTTTCGATCGTCAGCGCGAAATGGCTTTCGCCGCGACCGTCATGCCCGGCGTGGCCGATGTGGCGCTCGCTCTGGTCGTCGAGTTCTAGTTTGACCGGCGCGAGGGCGGCGGTCAGCCGGTCGATCATCTCCCGCGCGACGGGACCGCTGGAAGGCTCGATCATCATGCTTATATATTCGGGTTTGACGGGAGAGGAAGCCGGTGGCGTCGAAGCAGGGCAAATGGCACGGACGGGTCGAGGGCGCGCACATGGCGTGCATCGTTCCCGGCTGCCCCGAGCCCGGCGAGTTTCGCGCGCCGCTGACTCCCGGTGATTTCGACGGGCCGGGAAGCTGGCAATATCTGTGCCTCGAACATGTCCGCGCGCACAACGCCCGCTACAATTATTTCGTCGGCATGAGCATGGACCAGATCGAGGCGGCGCAGTCGCCGATCGCCGGGTGGGAACGGGCGACCCGCGCCTTCGCCACGGTCGGCGCCGATCGCGGTCCGGCGTGGGCTGAATTCGTCGATCCGCTCGACGCGATCGCGACGCGCTTTCGGCCCGAGAACCGGCGACGGGGTGAGCAGTGGGGGGCGGCTGGCCGCTTCAGCGCCGCCGAACGCCACGCGCTGGGCGTGCTGGCGCTGACCGAC
>JANPMU010000042.1:0-1677 GCA_031427095.1 Sphingomonas sp. | reverse complement strand
CGCATCGCGTCCCATTCGTTGAAGCGCAGCGGGCGATTGTCGATGCACGACGGCAAGCGAAAGCCATATTCCGCCAGCGTGATTTTTCGCCGGTGATCGCCCTTCGCCATCGCCCCGATCTGCGGCACCGTCTGGTGACTTTCGTCAACGAACAGCAGGGCATTGTCGGGGAGATATTCGAACAGGGTCGGCGGCGGTTCGCCCGGCAAACGCCCGGTGAGGAAGCGCGAATAATTCTCGATCCCCGCGCAGCTTCCGGTCGCGGCGATCATCTCGAGGTCGAAATTGGTGCGCTGTTCGATCCGCTGGTGCTCGATCAACTTGCCCTCGGCCTCGAGCTCCTTGAGCCGCTCGGCAAGCTCGTGGCGGATCGCGTGCATGGCCTGCTTCAAGGTCGGACCCGGGGTGACATAATGCGAATTGGCATAGACTTTGATGCTGTCGAGGCTGGCGATCTTCTTGCCGGTCAGCGGGTCGAATTCGACAATTCCCTCGACCTCGTCGCCGAAGAACGAGATCCGCCACGCGGTATCCTCATAATGCGACGGAAAGATTTCGAGATTGTCGCCGCGAACGCGGAAATTGCCGCGCACAAAGGCGGCGTCGTTGCGCTTGTACTGGAGCGCGACGAGCTTGCGGATGATCTCGCGCTGGTCGGCGACATCGCCCTTCTTCAACGAAAAGATCATCGCCGAATAGGTTTCGACCGAGCCGATCCCGTAGAGGCACGAGACCGAGGCGACGATGATCACGTCGTCACGCTCAAGCAGCGAGCGCGTCGCGCTATGCCGCATCCGGTCGATCGCCTCGTTCACCGAGCTTTCCTTCTCGATGTAGGTGTCCGAGCGCGCGACATACGCCTCGGGCTGGTAATAATCATAATAAGAAACGAAAAATTCGACCGCATTGTCGGGGAAATAATTCTTGAATTCGCCGTACAGCTGGGCGGCCAGAATCTTGTTCGGCGCGAGGACCAACGCCGGGCGCTGCAGGATCTCGATCATCTTGGCCATGGTGAAGGTCTTGCCCGACCCGGTGACGCCCAAGAGCACCTGGTCGCGCTCGCCGGCCAAAGTGGCCTCGGTCAGTTCCTTGATCGCGGTCGGCTGATCGCCCGCCGGGGTATAGTCCGATCGCAGCACGAACGCCCGCCCGCCCTCGGCCTTGTCGGGCCGCGCCGGACGGTGGGGGACGAAAGTTTCGCCAAGGTCGGGCTCGGCCAGATTGGTCCGGATTTGAATCGCCATCGCGGGCTATATGGTCGCGCTGCCCGACATCGGCAACGGAAGCAAACTCCCGGTAATTAACTTTACCTAATTGCCGGGATATTTCATTTTCAAAATTTGAGCCAATAAATTTCAGACAAGTCTATGGAGAGTGCAGCAAGCGGTCACAGCAGTGCATTTGCATTGCCGCCGCATCGCTTTATCGTGCCGCCACCAAATAAAGGGGGATGCGATGAAAGCCCGGATGCTCACCTTGCCGCTGACGTTGCTCGCCCCACTTGGCCTGCTCGCCTCACTTGGCCTGCTCGCGGCGTGCGATTCCAGTCCCGAGATCAAGGTCGACAATGCCAAGCCGTCCGAAGTCGCCGCCAGGGTGCGCGCGGCGGGGGGCGTTGCTGAGTTCGTGCGCCCGGGCATGTGGCTGTCGACCGTCACGATCGAGGAAATGAGC
>JANPMU010000041.1:0-5117 GCA_031427095.1 Sphingomonas sp. | reverse complement strand
GTCGGCCCGCCGCTCAGGAACACCGAGGTGCGGATCGCCGAGGATGGCGAGATCATGGTGCGCGGCGAAAATGTCATGCACGGCTATTGGCGCAACCCCGAGGAAAGCGCGCGGGTGCTCGTCGATGGCTGGCTGGCGACGGGCGATGTCGGGCATATCGACCAAGGCGGACGGATCGTGATTACCGACCGCAAGAAGGATCTGATCATCAACGACAAGGGCGATAATGTCGCGCCGCAGCGGGTCGAGGGGATGCTGACCCTGCAGCCGGAGATCGCGCAGGCGATGGTGGTCGGCGACCGTCGGCCGCACCTGGTTGCCTTGTTAGTGCCGGAAGCGGACTATGCGGGTAGCGAGGACGTGCAGAAACTGGTGGCGGCGGCGGTTGACCGGGTCAATGCCGACCTGTCGGTGGTCGAGAAAGTGCGCCGCTTCATCCTCGCCGACGCCCCGTTCACGATCGACAATGAGCAATTGACCCCGTCGATGAAAATCCGCCGTCACGTCATCCGGGATGCGTATGGCGAACGCCTCGACGCGCTGTATAAAAAGGCGGGGTGAAGGGTTTTTGTTGCTCGTTCTTGTTGCTCGCTTGCGCTCGAGTCCGCACCGGCCCGCTCCCCCACCCGGCCACCCATGCAGAATATCCTCGATGGGTGGCCGGGTGGGGGCGCGGGCCGGTGCGGACTTACCCACAAAAGACTCCGCAGGCCGGTGCGGTCTTACGCAGAAGACTCCGCCGGTGCGGTCTTTCGAACGGCGAGTCTAACGCGCGTTGGCCGACCGATAGGGAATGAATTCGCTCAGCGAGCAACTGCCGACGGTCATTCCAGCCGAGGTGTCGAACACGCGGGCGATGTCGCCGCTGCACAGTGAGCCGAGGCTGTTTTGAGTGAGCAAGGCGTAGCTGCCGCTGCCGAGCGGCGAGCAGCCCCCTGCAGGGTCGTTGCGATAGATGGTCTTTCCGTCGCGGAACAGGATGGTGTTGTTGTCAATCACCGTCATGTCGCTCGAACGATATTGCGGAAGGCAATTGACCGCTTTGCCAGCCACCTTGCCCGCGAGTGCGCGGGTCAGCTCGGTTTGCGCCTTGGCGGTGCGCACGTCGGGGACGATGGGGCCGCATGCGGCGAGCAGTGCAAGCGGTGCAAGTGCGAGAGCGCGCATGGTGAGACTCCGCGTGAGATAAGCGTCAAGTAAGTCCCCGATGAACCACGCGCGATTAACTGAAGCTGTCTTTGGCGAGGCGCAGACGGCCGAATTCCGCTGCGTCGCGGGCGCGGAGGAAGGGGTTGGTATCGAGTTCGGCGCCGATCGAGCTGGGCAAGGTGATGATCCCGGCGGCGCGCTTCGCCGCGACCTCGTCGAAGCGTGCGCCAAGCGCGCGGTTGGCCGGATCGACGCTGGCGGCGAAGCGCGCATTGGCGAGTGTATATTCGTGCGCGCAATAGACCGCAGTTTCGCGCGGCAGCGCGGCGAAGCGGAGAAGCGATTTGTGCATTTGCGCCGCAGTGCCTTCGAACAATCGCCCGCAGCCCATCGCGAACAAAGTATCCCCGACGAAGACGGTCGCGAGGCTGCGGAAGATGAACGCGATGTGGCCGAGCGTGTGGCCGGGCACTTCCCATATTTCAGCGACATGAGCGCCGACGCGCACATCATCGCCTTCGCTCAGCTGGACGTCGATCCCGGGGATTCGATCGGCTTCGGCGGCGGGGCCGGCGATGCTGCAGCCGGTTGCCGTCTTGATCGCGAGATTGCCGCCGACGTGATCGGGATGCCAATGGGTGTTGAGGATCTGGCCGATCCGCCAGCCGCGCGCCGCCGCCGCTTCGAGCACGGGCTCGGCGACCGCGGGATCGATCACCGCGGTCTCGCCGCTTGCGTCATCGTGCATCATCCAGATGTAATTATCGGTGAAAGCGGGAACAGCGACGATCTCGATCATTTTACCACACCCCTATGTTGCTCATCGACGTCCACGGCTCGGCGGGATCGAGCGATCCCCCCTTCTGGAGAAGCTCGACCGAAATTCCGTCGGGCGAGCGGACGAACGCCATATGCCCGTCGCGTGGCGGGCGGTTGATCGTCACCCCGGCCGCCGACAGCCGGGCACAAATGGTGTAGATATCGTCGACCTCATACGCCAGATGGCCGAAATTGCGCCCGCCGTCATAGCTGCCTCGCTCATCCCAATTATGGGTCAGCTCGACTTCGCCGCCATCGTCGCCGGGAACGCCAAGGAAGATGAGCGTGAACTTGCCTTGAGGAACATCATGGCGGCGGCGTTCCTCGAGGCCGAGGAGCTTGAAGAATGCGACCGCAGCATCGGGGTCGCATACGCGCAGCATGGCATGGAGGAACCTCATCGCTCGCTCGGCGCCGGCGCGGGCGCCCCCGATACGGTCAGCGGAACTTCGAGCATGGCCAGCGCGCGCCGGGCGGCGGCCCCCGTTGTGCCCTTGGGATCAGCAGCGGCGACGCGGGTCCAATAGTCGCGCGCGTTTGAATCTTCACCGGCGAGGGCCGCGACATGGCCGGCCTCGAACAAAATGACGGGGTCGGACGGGGCGAGCACCAGCGCCCGACCGATCGCCAGCTTGGCGGTCGGGACATCCTCCTCGCGCACCGCAAGCGCGGCCGAGAAATACCACAGGAAGGCATCGTCCGCGATGGTCTGGGCCGCTTCGGCAACCCGGGCGCGGGCGGTCTTGAGGTCGCCCTGGGCTTCGGCGGCACGGGCGCGGTCGAGCAAGGCCTCGCCGCGCTGTTCGGCGAATAATCCGTTGCCGGCAAGTGCGCGATCGAGCGCCAGCGCGGCCTTGCCCGGTTGGCTCGCAGCGATCCACATATTGCCTGCCGCAGCGAGCGCACGCGAGGTCGCAGGGTCGCCTGGCGTCGAGGCTGCCGCTGCCTGCTCGAATGCCGCCGCAGCATCCGCCGGGCGGTTGGCGGCCTGGGCATCGAGCGCGCGACAGATCGACGCGGCCGGGGTGGCATCTGTGGGGCAGGTCGGTGCAGCGGTCGCAAGGGTCGCGGCGAGAATGGCGGAGAATATCATGCGCCGGGCTCCAGCAAGGTCTCGACCGCGCGAAGGATCGTCGCGATCTCGCGGGGTTCGGACAGGCGATGGCCTCCCCCTTTGATCAGGTGAAGCTGGACATCGGCTGAACGCAGTCGCTCGACCAGCTTCAAGGCGACCCCGATCGGGACATCGCGGTCGGCCTCGCCATGGACCAGCCGGACCGGGACATCGATCGCGATCGGGCCGCCGAGCACCCGCAGCGCCTCGCCGCTCTGCCAGAAGGCGCTGTATGTGACCGATGGCTCGGGACCGTAAGGGTTGGCGCGTTTGATCACGCCTGATTGAAGCAGTGCCATCTTGTCGTCGATAGTGAAGCCCCAGTCGGTGAAATCGGGCGCGGCGGCGATCCCGACCAGTCCGACAATCCGGGCGGAGCGCGCAAGGGCGATGTGGAGCATCAGCCAGCCGCCCATCGACGAGCCAACCAGCAGCAGCGGGCGTTCGTCGGTCAGCGAATCGATCAGCGCGAGCGCTTCTTCCAGCCAGCGCTTGAGCGTCCCTTCGGCGAAATCGCCGCCCGAAGAGCCGGTGCCCGAATAATCAAACCGGAGCATGGCCAGCCCGCGCGCGGCGGCGAATTCATCGACCGCGAGCGCCTTCGCCCCCTCCATGTCCGAGGCGTAGCCCGGCAGGAAGATGAGCATCGGACGGGTCAGATCGCCCGCTGCGGGGCGCAAGCGATAGGCGATCCGGCGGCCATCGCCGGGGTCGAGGTAAGCGAGATCGGGCTGGTCCATCGCGCGGCCCTTACGGAATAAGCGGAGCGAAGGACAGGCAGTGGTTCTTCAGCGGCGCGGTGCTTTCGCGGGTCTGGCGCAGGCGCTGAACAAAGCGGCGGACTGGCCCTTGTCGAGTGCCGGGCGATATCTGGCCTTGGAGTCGAATGCGGCTGCGAAGATTGCCGCGCGCGTGCCGGTGCGCGGGTGGCTTTCGAGGAACTCGACGGCATAGCCTTTGCCGCCTTCGTCCTTTTTCGCCAGCCGGGTGAATAATTGCGCGGTCGGGCGCGGCGAGATGCCGGCGCGCTTGAGCATGGCGATCGCGTCGGCGTCGGCCTGGGCCTCGTTGGCGCGGGTATAGGACAGGCCGACCAGGCTTTCGGCATTGGCGCCGATGCCGCCCGCGAACAAGCGGATGAGCGCGCCGATGCCGAGTTCGCGGACCAGCGCCTGGGTCACGTGACGGCGGCGGACATGGGCAATTTCATGGGCGACGATCCCGGCAAGTTCGTCGCCCGCCGTCTCGTCACTGTTGCGGGTTTCGGCGAGCGCGCCCTTGAACACGACGATATGCCCGCCGGGCAGCGCGGCGGCGTTGAACAGGCCGATATCGAGCGCTGCGATCCGGACCTGATTCGGCCCTATTGCGGTCGCTCCCGGTTCGAGCCGCTCGACCAGCGCATCGAGTGCGCCTTGCCCGGCGGGATTGCGGCAGCGGCGTGTGCCGAAGTCCCCGACGATGGCATCGCCGAGATTGCGTTCCCAGCTGCGCGGGATGACCGGGGCAAGCCACGCGGGCGCGAGATGGCCGACGACCACCACCAGTCCGGCGATCACCGCGCACACGATGAGCGCGGGAACGAGCCCGACGCGGTCGATCCAGCGGCCGTAGCGATCCTCGCTCGGGAGCAATGCGAGCAGCGCCGGGTCGAGCGGATGGGCAAGCAGCAGCCGCCATCCGGCGATATCGCTCCGCCCGAGTCGCGGTCGCCCGTCGATATCGTCGAACCGGCGCAGCAAGGCGGCGTCGATGTTGTCCTGCCAGCCGGCCGAGGCCGACAGCCGCAGCGATCCCGCGAACGGTTCGACGGTCACCAGGTGGCGGTGCGCGGTGGTCCCGTCATAGAGGATCGCATCGCTCGCCACGGCTTCAAATCGCGCCGATATCGAAAGCGTCGGCAAAGCCTTCGGCCTCGCCCGGTGCGTGGGTGGTCGACTGGGTCAAGCCGGCGAGGTCGACCGACCCGTAAATATGCGTGTGACGGACCATGAACGCCCAGTTGCGATAGCCCCAGTAAGACAGGCCGAAGCCA
>JANPMU010000040.1:0-3793 GCA_031427095.1 Sphingomonas sp. | reverse complement strand
GAGGGCAAAAGCGAACCCCCGCCGATCGCGTCGGAAACGGTCCGCGCCATGATCCGCGCCCGGCGCATGCGCAGCCGCTTCTTCGCGGACGAACTGTTCGCCGATCCGGCGTGGGACATGCTGCTGGATCTGGCCCAGGCCGAGATCGACCAGTTGCGAGTGCCGGTGTCGAGCCTGTGCATCGCCGCCGCGGTCCCGGCGACGACCGCGCTGCGCTGGATCAAGACGATGACCGACAATGGCCTGTTCGTGCGCCGCGCCGACCCGCATGATGGCCGCCGCGTGTTCGTCGAAATGGCCCCCGCGACCAGCCTTTCGATGCGCCGCTATTTCGCGCAGGCGGGTGCCCCGCTGACCGTCTGAGCGGTTCATATTCCTGTCGGCTGACGATGGTGGGCGCTGACGGGCTCGAACCGCCGACCCTCTCGGTGTAAACGAGATGCTCTACCAACTGAGCTAAGCGCCCGCCCGGGTAGGGCTGCCGTGCCATGACGCGGCGGGCTCTGCAAGCCGCCCGCTTAAAGCGCCCGCACCAGCCGCACCGCGACTGCCGCCCACGGCGGGTCGGCGACCACGCTCTGCCGCCCGCCCGCGCCCGGCGGGAGCAAGTGTAATTTACCATCCTCGCGGCCGATCAGGCGGCCGAACAGGAAGCGGCCGGCCGGGCGGGGGATGAGCACGTCGCGGTTGAGCGCGAAAGCGAAGTTTTCGGGGCCGAGCCGCTCGCACCAGATTTCGTCGCCCGCGCGATAATCACCAAGGCTGGCCGAAACCGTCACCGCCACCTGTCCCGGGCCGCTCCTCGGCGGGACCACCAGCGCGGCGCGCTTCGGCGCCACCGCGCCGTTCGGCCCGAGGATTGCGACCACCGGCAATTCGGCGCGGGTCGGATGATCGACCAGGTCGGACGCCTCGACCTCGAGCGCCGCCGCGATCCGGTTGAGCCAGCCGACCGAGACCGTGCGGGTGCCCGTTTCCAGCCGGCCGATGGTTTGCGGCGTGGTCGGCGGGCGGCACGCTTTGGCGACCTCGTCGAGGGTCATCTTGCGCGCCCGGCGCACTTCGCGAATGCGGGTGATCATCGGCGCTTCCTTCTCGCTCACTAACCCAAATGGTTTTTCTTCTGTCCTACAGTTTCGCCTCTGTGGCAAGACCTCGGCGAATCGGCGGGAGCAAAACATGGCGGGCATCGAACAGGGACGGTTGCTTGAGGAGCGTTCGATCGACGATCCGGAGGACCGCGCGACGAGTCGTCGGGCGGTGCGGTCGGTCACCGTCAACCGCGCCGAGTCGCCGCTCGGCTGGCTGATGGCGCGCGGCATCGTCAGCCAGCGCCAATATGATGCGGGTGAGCGACTGCGCAGCGATTGGGAGCGTGCCCAACTCGCGCCGCGCGTGACCATGACGTGGGATGCCGCGCCAATGGCCGGCGGCCGCAGCGGGTCGGCCCCGTCGAGCGATCCGGCGGGCACGCAGATCGACGCGCACCGCCGCTTCAACGCCGCGATCGACGCCGCCGGGCCGGGGCTGACCGACATATTGTGGCGGATAGTTTGCGCGGGCGAGGGTATGCGCCAGGCTGAAACCGCGCTTGGCTGGCCGGCACGCGCGGGGAAATTGGTGCTGCTGATCGCACTCGACCGCATCGCCGATCATTATCGTGTTTAGCGCCAGGCGGCTGCTCCCTCGCGCACGCGCGTGACAAGTGCGACTTTAGCGACTTTAGCGTTGGCGCAAGCCGCTCGAACTCAGCAGGAGGGACTTCATGATTGTCTACGGTTCATCGATATCGCCGTACGTGCGCAAGGTCCTGGCTTTTGCTGCGGAGAAGCGAATCGAGATTGAGGCCAGGCCCACCGGCATTGGCGACGCAAACCCCGAATTTCGCGCTGTCAGCCCGTTCGGCAAGATGCCGGCGTTGAGCGACGGCGATTATGGTCTCGCCGACTCCTCCGCGATCATCCATTACCTTGAGGCCAAGCAGCCCGAGCCGAACCTGATCCCGACCCAAGCCAAGGCGCGCGGACGGGCGGTCTGGTTCGACGAATATGCCGACACTTTATTGTTTGGTGCGATCCAGCCGATGTTCTTCAACCGTGTCGTCTTGCCGCGATTCCTCAAGCGTGATGGCGATCTGGCGGCTGCGGATGCGGCCGAACGCGACGCCTTGCCGCTCATGCTCGCTTATCTTGAAGGGCAGATTCCCGACAGCGGTTTTCTCGTCGAGGATCGGCTGACGCTGGCCGACCTGTCGGTCGCCAGTCCGTTCGCCAACCTCGGACATCTCGGGATCGCGATTGATCCGGGGATTTATCCCAGGACCGCACGATATGCAGCGGCGATCCTCGCACGGCCGAGCTTCGCCTCGCTGATCGAGCGCGAGACGGCGTTCCTCGCACGCACCGCCTGAGCGAAGGAAGGAATCGGCCAATTGCGCGACCTCGCCGCCAGCACGGTCGATCGCGGTTGCGACGAGCGGCAAACCACGCAAAGAAAAAGGCTACCGGACGATCGTCCGGCAGCCTCTTTTCTTGCGGTCGTGGAGCGAAGCCTAAGCGGCGTCGTCCTCTGCAGCCGGAACTTCGGCGGCGTCCGCTGTAGCGACGGGGGCATCATCGCCCTCGCGCACGTCGGCGGTCGCGCCGGGTTCGGCGTTGGGGTCATAGGCTTCGGTGAAGCCGGCATTATCGCGTTCGAACATCGACGCCATGATGTCGACGCCCTGTTCCTGAAGCTCGGCCTCTTCGGGGCTGCGCGCGACGTTGACCTTGACCGTGACCGACACTTCCGGGTGAAGCGCGACGCGCACTTCGTGGAGGCCGATCGCCTTGATCGGACGGTCGAGCACGATTTGGCTCTTGGCGATTTTGGCGCCGTCGGCCTCGAGCGCATCGACGATGTCGCGCGCGCTGACCGAACCATAAAGCTGACCGGTGTTCGACGCCTGACGGATCAGCTTGATCGTCTTGCCGTCAATGTCCTTCGACGCCGCTTCGGCTTCGGTGCGCTTGTCGGCGTTGTCGGACTCGATCTTCGAGCGGTTGGCGTCGAACAATTTGCGATTGGACTCATTGGCCCGCAGCGCTTTCTTGTTCGGAAGCAGATAATTGCGGGCAAAGCCGTTCTTGACGGTGACCACGTCACCGATCGCGCCAAGCTTTTCCACGCGTTCGAGCAGGATGACATCCATGTACCGCTCTCCTTACTTCACGACATAGGGAAGCAGGCCGATGTGGCGGGCGCGCTTGATCGCTTTCGCCAGCTCGCGCTGCTTCTTGGTGGATACCGCGGTGATGCGGCTCGGGACGATCTTGCCACGCTCGGACACAAAGCCCTGGAGCAAGCGGACGTCCTTATAATCGATGATCGGGGCATCCTTGCCCGAAAACGGGCAGCTCTTGCGGCGGCGGAAGAAGGGACGACCCATGATTATTCTCCTGCCTCTTCGCGTGCCATGCGCGGCGCGCGGTCACCGCGATCTCCGCGATCGCCCCGGTCACCACGATCTCCTCGATCGCCGCGGTCACCACGATCTCCTCGATCGCCGCGGTCGGGACGGCCGCCGCGCTCGCGATCGCGATCCGAACGGCGCATCATTGCCGACGGTCCGGCTTCGTGCGCATCGACGCGGATCGTCATATAGCGGATGATATCTTCGTTGATCCCGGTCTGGCGCTCGAGCTCGGCGATTGCGGCCGGCGGGCTATCGACCTCGAGCAGCACATAATGCGCCTTGCGGTTCTTCGCCATGCGGTAAGCGAGGCCGCGCAGGCCCCAGGTTTCGGTCTTGACC
>JANPMU010000039.1:0-8106 GCA_031427095.1 Sphingomonas sp. | reverse complement strand
ACGCCGCGGACCGATTCCAAATCGACCCGGTTGGCGAAATTCTCGAACGCCTGGCGGCGCTCGTTGAGGAACCCCAGCTCGATCGCGGTCAGCCCGAATTCGTCGCCGAGTTCGGGATAGGCCTTGCCCAATTCCTTTGATACCCGGTTGAAAGCGGCATCGACCGTGAGCCCGGCCTCGGCGCAGATGACGAGCAGATCGAGCGCGTCGGGCAAGCCCTTGCGAATCGCGTGCGAGCGTTTCTTGACCTTGTTCGACAGCCACAGATCGGGCGCCTTGTAGCTGCCGACCAGCGCGCCCGCGACGACCATATATTTGCGGAATGCCGACCACAGGGGGAAATAATCCGCGACATAGATCAGCATGACCGCCCCGATGCCGAAGACCACCGGCAGGACGAAGCGGGCGAAAATGATGAAGAAAGCAAGATCCTTGGTCCGGATGCCGGCCTGCATCAGCCTGAGCTGGGTCTTCTTGATCTGATCGTCCTGCAGCATCTTGAAGGTGCCGAGGAGCGAGCGCACGCGATCCGCCGCCTGGTTGCGGTTGGTGATATTCTTGCGCTTGTTGGTCGACGCAACGATGCCCGCCTTCAATTGCTCGCGGCGTTCGTTAAGCGCCTTGACGCGCCGCGCCATCGGATCCCTGACGGTCGTCGCGGCATAAATGGCCAGGAGGATGGCAAAGGTGGCGACCGCGCTGAGCAGGGTCGCGACCCAGAGGACATCGAAGCCGAGAAGAGTGGGGCCAGCAGCTTGCATCGCAAATTTCCCGTTAAATCTCGAAGTTGACCATTTTGGCCATGATGAAGACGCCGATCCCCATCCACACCATCCCGCCGATTCCGGCGACGATGAGCCGCTGGTCGACGAAAAAATTGGCCATGTAGACAGGGTTGACCATGTACACGAGGATGAACACGATGAACGGAAGCGACCCGATGATATAGGCCGATGCCTTTGATTCCGAGCTCATCGCGCGGATCTTCAGCTTCATCATCGAGCGCTTGCGCAGCACGTCGGCGAGGTTCGACAGCGTTTCGGCAAGGTTGCCGCCGGTCTCGCGCTGAATCGCCAGAGTGATGACGAAGAATTGGAATTCGGCGGTGCCGAGACGGTCCGCGGTTTCCTGCAGGGCGACCTCCATCGTCCGCCCGATCTTCATCCTGTCGGAGACAGCGCGAAACTCGATGCCGACCGGGCCGGGGAGTTCGCTGGCGACGATGCCGAGCGTCTCGGTGATCGGAAGGCCCGAACGCAGTCCGCGCACCATCAATTCGATCGCGTCGGGGAAATTGCTGGTGAATTTGGTGACCCGGCGCGTGATCATCTTGCCGACGATGAAGTGCGGAAGCCCGATTCCGACAAACAGAGCCACGAACAGAGCCAGCAGGAACGGCGCGCCGCGGATCATCATCCCGCCGGCGACGACCACTATAATGCCGATCGAGGTCATGGCATATTTGCCCAGGGTCCATTTCTTGCCGGTCTGTTCGAGCCGCTTGCGCAGGAGCGCCGGACGCGGGATCAGGCTCGACGCGAAGCCTTCGATGCGGCCGGCACGGTTGGCCATCAGCTTGCGGATCTGCGCCTGGGCGTTCGCCGCGAGGACTCCTTCGGCATGGCGTTCCTTGAGCAATTCCATCCGCCGTTTGGCGGCTTTCGCCGCCGACGGGCCGCGGAATGCCTGGAACAGCATGAACAGGACGCCGAGCAGCCCGATCGCAATGATGGTGTTGAACATCGACATCGTCCGTCCGTCCCCATTCTATCCGAGCAGCGGGCGCGCGTTTGAGGCGCGGCCGATCGCTGCGTGTTGGCTTACGCCGCAGCCTGCTTCGGCTTGCCAAGCAGCGACTTCAGATTTCCGACCAGAGATTTGGCCGCGGCCGTCTTCGATTCGGGCTTCATGCCTTCCTCGGTGGCGTGGCTCAGGACCATGTTGAGCAAGGTCGCGAACGGGGCACTCATCTTGCCGGACGCGACTTCCGCCATCGGCTTGCCGAGCTTGGCCGACTGGGCGGCAATCTTGCCATCGTCGGCGAAGACGATGTCGACCGGCCGCTCGATCGATTGCTCGAAGTCCTTGCGGCTGATCTCCAGCGCTCCACCTGACGGGACGCGATTGGCGACGACGACCACCTTGGTCTGCGGCGCGTTCGATTTGAGCCAGGCGAGAATACGGATCGTGTCGCGGGTCGCGGCCAGCGTCAGCTCCGCGACGACCACGGCGACATGCGCGTCGTGGACGAGATGCGGATACTGAATCAGCATGTGCCGCGGCAGATCGAGCACCGTCGATTCGAAGGCGTTGCGCATTTCTTCCTGGAGCTGGAAGAAGGCGCTGCCGTCGGTCAGCAGCGGCGTGTTGATCGGCGCTTCCGCCGACAGCACCGACAGCCGTTCATTGGCGCGAACCATGGCGCGTTCGATGAACAGGCCGTCGATCCGGCTGGGGTTCTCGATCGCGTCGGTCAGGCCGCGGCCGGGCTCGAGGTCGAGCGCCAGAGCGCCGGTGCCGAAGTGCACGTCGAGATCGAGCAATGCGGTCGAGCGGTGCGCCTTGTCGCCAAGCAGCCAGGCGAGCGAAGTCGCGAGGGTCGATGCGCCGACCCCTCCGCGCACCCCGATCACCGCCGCCATGACGTGTGGCTTGTCGACCGCAGCCTCGCCGCGCGGACCCGACAGGATCATCTGGGCATTGGCAAAGGTGTCGCGCAACTGATCGACATTGAACGGCTTGAGCAGATAATCGTGGATGCCGCTGGCGACGAGGTCGCGGTAAAGGCGGACATCGTTGACCTGGCCCGCGGCGATGACGATCGTGCCCGGCTCGCACACTTCGGCGAGCGCGTTGATGTCATTGAGCGGATCGGCCGATTCCGACAGGTCGACGAACAGGATGTTCGGACTGGCCGAGACCGAGAGCGACTGAACCGCATTGCGCAGGCCGCCCTTGTGGACCTTTTCCGGCGACCAGCCGTGCTCGACCGCAATCGGGCGCAGCATGTCGGCGGTCGCTTCGTCGCAGACGTAAGCGGTGAACGGATCGCGCAGACCAACGCGGGGATGGGATGGAGCGTTCATTATTTATCGCCCTTCTGCTTCGTGCTGATGTCTTTGAGGCCTGCAGCCCCGGTCGCCGGGTTCGAGCGGTAAAATTGCACTGCCTTGATCGCCGTCCGGTTGTCGCCCACGCCGCTGCTGTCGCGCCCGAAGACCAGGTCCTGCGGGTTCGCGACCATCGCGGCGAGGTTGGAATTCACCGCGCAGCCCGAATTGGGCATGCTGCGATTGGCTGGATTGGGCTGCGATCGCTCGCTCCAGTTCGGACAATTGGGGACCGATGCGCGAGTGCGGCTGACGACCACGCGGATATTCCCGGGAGCGACCGGGCCGGCGGTCACCGGAGCACCGTCGCTGACGAGCAGGCCGTAGCGGTCGGCGGCACGGGCGACACCGTCGCGCGCCGCGCCGGAATAAGCACCACCATCGACATAGATCGTATCGCCGTAGCCCAGCTCGAGCGAGCGGAACCACGCATCGAGCCGGGCGCTTTCCGAAGCCGGAAGCGAGCCATCGGGCGAGGCGAGGTCGAAGACGTAGTCGGCGCGAGTGACGACCGGCACGTTGACCGCAGACACGCCGCGTGACGGCTCGTCGTAGGGGACGTGGCCGCAACCGGCGAGCGCCGAGGCCAACAGCACGAGGCCATATTTGCTACGCATCATCATATCCTTTTCTTGCGGCCGGCGGATCACAGCTTGAACCCCGGGTTGGCGGCGGCAATTGGCGCGGCGCCGGCGGGAACGCTTATCCCCGGACCCGCTGAGGCGGCGGCGCCTGGCTGCGGGCCCGAGCGTCCGGTGTAGGATTGGCCTTCGATCACCCGCTGCACGTCTGTCGGGGCACGGTAGCCGTCGGATGGCAAAGCGAGCTGACCCGACACCGGGCGCACCAGATAGGGCGTGACGATGATCACCAGTTCGGTTTCCGAGCGGCGATAGCTGGTCGAGCGGAACAAGGCGCCAAGGATCGGCAAATCGCCAAGGAATGGCGCCTTTTCGATATTGTTTGTGTTGGTATTGCGCAGCAGGCCGGCGATCATGAAGCTTTGCCCCGAGCCCAGTTCGACCGTTGTTTCGGCGCGGCGCGTGGTCAGCGCGGGGACATCATAGCCATTGAGCTTGATACTGCCCTCGTTCGACAATTCCGACACTTCGGGGCGGACGCGCATCGAAATGCGGCCGTCGGCGAGGACGATCGGGGTGAAAGCCAGGCCGACGCCATATTGCTTATATTCGATCGTCACCGAGCCGAGCGATTGAGACACCGGGATCGGGAATTCGCCGCCGGCCAGGAAGCTTGCGGTTTCGCCCGACAAGGCGGTCAGATTCGGTTCGGCGAGGGTTGTGACCAAGCCATCATTCTCGGCGAGATCGAGCGTACCAAGCAGGTCGAGGCCGAACAATTTTCCGGCGAGGCCAAGCGTGGTTCCACCGCCCAATATATTGAACTTTCCGCCGGTCGTGCCGGTGGGGAACGTACCAGGACTTCCGCGACCGATGCCGAACGCAGTCCCGCCGGTCGTGTCTTTGCTAAGCAGATTGAATCCGATCTGCTTGACCAGCGAGCGGTTGACCTCGGCAATCTTGACCTTGAGCATGACCTGCAGCGGCACCGCCGAGCGCAGGCGGGTGACCACTTGTGTGCCTTCGCCGACATAGGCCTGAACCAGCCGCTGGGCTTCCTCGACATCGGTCGGGGACGACACGGTGCCGGTCAGCAGCACGAGATTGTTCATCGGGGTTGCCTGGATCGCCGCTTCCGGCATCGCCAGGCGCAGCATCTCGTCGAGCGAGCCAAGGTTGTTGCCGACGCGGATGTTGGCGGCATAGACCACCCGTCCCGACTTGTCGGTGGCATAGACCGTGGTTTCACCGGCGGTCTTGCCGAAGACATAGAGCTGGCGCGGCGAGCGGACCTGGACGTCGGCGATCTGGTCGTTGGCGACAAACACGTCGGACATCGCCGCCGACAGCCGGACCAGGGTTCCGGTCCCCTTCGACAAATTGAGGGTTTCCGACGGCCGCGCCGAAACCGGCTGGGCGAAGGCGGGTGAAGCAACGCTGACGCTGCCGAGACCGAGGGCCAGCGCGGCGAGGGCGGTGCCCAGGCGTGCGTGGCGGCGAATGGACAGGCTGGTCATGTTAGCGAGCTCCCACGGGAACGACGGTGACAATATTGCCGCGAGCGATACGAACCGACGGGCCGCTGACGACCGGCTGGCCGTCCGGACCCAGGCTGCGAATGGCGCCGGCCAGGTTGTTGACGGCACCGACCCGCGGATCGCCGCTGGTCGACAGCTGGGCCGACGAGGGGACGGTCCGGCGCTGGAAGCGCGAGACGTCACCGCCGGTGGTGTAGGTCGTATCCGTGTCAAGCGGGCGGTTGGCGATCGCCAGCAGCATCCGCCGTTCGTCGCCCGGGTTGGTTCCGGACGGCAGCTTGACCTCGCCAGCGGCGACGGCGCGCTCCAGCTCGGCGGTGTTGTCGGCGATCGAACGCAGCGACAGCGACAATTGGCCGAGACTTTGCGCAACCGCGATCTTTTCGGCGATCCGCGGCGTGGCCTCGAGGGTGACGTTGGACGACACCTTGACCTCGGTCTTGCCTTCCTTGTCCTTGCTGTCGATGCGCTGATCGGTGGCGAGGACGCGCATGTTGCGAACGATCGTTTCGGAAACCTTCAGCGGGGCGCCTTCGCCGCCGCCGTCGACCACCTGGGTCAGGACGATGTCGACGCGGTCACCCGGGAAGACGAAGCCGGCGACGCCGCTCGATGCCGACACCGGCACGGTCACGGCCCGCATGCCCGGGCCAAGCGCCGCAGCGAGGAACCCGCGGTCGTTGGGGCCGACCAGCGCGCCATGGGTCAGTGGCTGTCCGGCGGTGACCGGATTGCGCACGACCTTTCCAAGCAATTTGGTGATGTCGCTGTCAGCCGAATCTTCGAGGTAATAAGCGTTCTGGACGAGTTCCTTGGGCCATGCCTGATAACCGAGGCTCTCGGCATCGATGATCGTGCCGACCGGGAGCGCCTTGCGCGCCACCAGCACTTTGGGTCCGAGCGGAACCGCTGGCGCGGCGGAAGCTTCGGTTGCACCGGCTCCGGTGAATATGTTCTTGGCCATGACCGCAGTGATCACCGCAATGACCAGCGCTCCAATCAGCAGCGCAACTTTCTTAACGTCCATGGCGCGATCGCCTCCCCTGAAGGACCCGTTGATTGCCCTGAGACATCAGGCAAAATGGTTAAGAAAGCGTTGGGCGAGTATCCAGAGTCCGCCAAACGCGATTGCCACCCCGTACGGAATCTCCGGGCGCCCGGGCTTTTTGGCCAAGCGGTGGAGCACGATCAGCATGAGCGTCAGGACGCCCCCCGCGATCGACATCAGGACGAGGAATTTAAGAGTGGAGCCAGGCGAGAACCATAACGCCAGAGCGGCCGCGAGCTTGACGTCGCCGCCGCCCATCATGCCCGCATAAAAGGCTCCCGCGAGTAGGGCGAACACCGCTGCGGCCACGCCGAGCTGAATCGCTGCGTCGGGCCACAAGGGCAGCCCGATCGACCACCAGTAAAGCGGTGCAAGCAAGGCTACGGCCAGGTTCAGCCGATTCGAAATGGTGAAGGTGCGCATGTCGATGATCGCCGCGACGAGCAGCATCACGGCGAGCGTGCCGAGCAGAATTTCGGTAAACCCGGCGTTGTTCATTCGACCAGCCCTAGACGACGCGGCTTTCCAAATCGTAACCGTGCCCGATGCAAGCTGTCCCGCAGTATGAACTTCGAACATGATCGACGTGCTGATCGTCGGCGGCGGGATCGCCGGAGCGAGCCTCGGGGCCGAAATTGCGGGTGCCGTGAAGACCGTGCTGGTCGAGGCCGAATCGCTGTGCGGAGTGCATTCGACGGGGCGTTCGGCAGCATTCTGGCTCGAAAGCTATGGCGGGCCCGAGGTCGCGCAACTGTCGCGCGCGTCGCACGGCTTGCTGGCCGCGCCACCGGCGGACTTTGCCGAAACCGCGTTCCTGACCCGGCGCGGCGCGATCCATCTCGATTCGAGCGGGGCATCCACGGCGTTCGATTCGCTGCCCGAATCGGTTGCAACGCGCCCGCTCGACCGGGGAGAGCTCGAGGCGCTGATCCCGGGATTGAGGCCGCAATGGCGCTCGGGGCGGCTGGAAGACGGATGCGCCGATATCGATGTTGCCGCGCTGCACGGCGCCTATCTGCGCCAGTTTCGGCGGCGCGGGGGCGAGATTCGCACCGGGGCGGGACTGGTCTCCGCCCGATCGGCCGGTGGGCGATGGATCATCAGCCTGTCCGACGGCAGCCAGCTTGCCGCTGCGACCATCGTCAATGCCGCAGGTGCGTGGGCGGATGGTGTGGCGGTCGCGGCGGGTATTGCGCCGATCGGGATTATGCCCAAGCGACGAACGATGGTCCAGCTCCGGGTCGGGCAAGGCGGGCTTCGCGCGATGCCGCTGGTGATCGATTCGGCGGGCCAATTTTACTTCAAGGGCGAAGGCGACCGGACGATCTGGCTGAGCCCGCACGACGAGATCGATGCGACTGCGGGGGACGCGAACCCTGACGAACTGGACGTCGCAACCGCGATCGACCGGTTCGAACAGGTCGTCGATTGGCCGGTCGAGGCCGTCGAGCGGAGTTGGGCCGGGCTGCGCAGCTTTGCCCCCGACCGGCTTCCTTTGTTCGGATTTGATCCGGCGCAAGCGGGCTTCTTCTGGTGCGCAGGGCAGGGCGGCTTCGGGATCCAGACCGCGCCCGCTGCAGCCCGGCTCGCGGCGGCGCTGCTGCTGGGAACGACCCCCGATGATTCGGTCGCGGCGATCGACCCGGCGACGTTCAGCCCCGCCCGCTTTGCTTAGCGAGCGTGTTTGTTGCTCGCTGACGCTCGAGACCGCGCGTTCCTTGTTGCTCGCTTCGCTCGAGCCCGCACCGGCCCGGGGGCGCCCCCCCGGGCCCGCGCGCGTGATTAGTTGGGGGGGGGGGGGGGGGGGGGGGGGGGGGGGGGGGGGGGGG
>JANPMU010000038.1:0-2171 GCA_031427095.1 Sphingomonas sp. | reverse complement strand
GTCATAAGCGGCGATGTAAGCGATTGCTTGCAGCGTTGAAAGGCGCTTCCTATGGAGTGGCGCTTGCCGCCGCCGGAAGGAACAACATCCCGTGAAGCTTCGCCTAACGACTCTCGTCATGATCGCTCTATTGTCGGCCTGTTCGCGCAAGGGCGAATTCGCCGACGGCGGGGTCTATGTCGTTCGCAGCGCCTGTCCCCAGGTCGCGATCCCGGCGGCCACCGGCGATATCACCTTGTTCGACCCGGTCGGGCAGAGCGATGCGGCCGCGATCGATGTCGTAGCGGCAATCACCAATATCCGCGCGACCTGCACCGACGATACGAGCAATGTCGTGTCGACGGCGTCGTTCGACGTCATCGCCAACCGCCGCGATGCCGGGACGGCGCGTCAGGTCATCCTGCCTTACTTCGACGTCGCCATGCAGGGTGGCAATAATGTCATCGCCAAGCGGGTTGGGCAGGTCGTGCTCAACTTTGCAGCTGGCAGCCAGCGCGCCCAGACCTCGGGCCAGGCGACGATCCGCGTGTCGCGCGCTGCAGCCACCCTCCCGGCGGAAATCCAGAACCAGCTGACGCGGGTCCGCAAGGCCGGCGACAGCGACGCCGCGATCGATCCGATGACCGATCCGACGGTCCGCGCCGCGGTCACGCGGGCGACGTTCGAGCAGCTCATCGGCTTCCAGCTGACCGCCGCGCAGCTCCAGTATAACGCTACGCGCTGAGCGGGCAGCAACGCGCGCGCGTTGACAGAGCGGGGACGCCGCGCCAAGGCTCGACGGGTCATCCGGCACCTGTAAAGGAATCGGAAAAGGACGCGCGGGAGAGTTTTCAGGTTTCGGCCTGGGACGCCGAAGGAGCAACCGCCCCCGGAATCTCTCAGGCACACGGGACCGCGCGGGCCTGACAGTCTGGAAAGCGGCGGATCCCGAACGGGGTCGGCCCACCGAAGGGGTAACTCCGGACTGGATCCGGGGGAAAGCTCTCAGGTCGCAGCGACAGAAGGGGGTTCGCGTGGGTCGCTCGGTCACACGACCGGGCTCGACGTGGGCCGTCATTCGAGGAGCGCGATGCGACATGGGCGAAGTCACTGAAAGCGAAATCCGGACACTGCCGCTTGACGGCTGGCACCGGGCGCACGGCGCGCGGATGGTTCCGTTCGCGGGATACAGCATGCCGCTCCAATATGAGGGCATCATCGCCGAGCATCTGTGGACTCGGGGTTCCGCCGGGCTGTTCGACGTCAGCCATATGGGTCAGCTCACGGTTCACGGCGCCGATGTCGATCGAGCGCTCGAGACGGTGCTTCCGGGCGAATTGCGGATGCTCAACGACTGCCGGCTGCGCTATTCGATGCTGCTCGACGAAGCTGGCGGGATCATCGACGATCTGATGGTCACGCGGCGGGGCATGGACTTTTATGTCGTGGTCAACGGCGCGACCAAGCTTGGCGACATCGAAGAACTCGAACGGCGGCTGCCGCGCGGGATCATCGTCGATCATATGAAAGAGCAAGCACTGCTTGCACTGCAAGGGCCGCGCGCGGTTGACGTGCTCGAGCGGCTGGCGCCGGGCGCATCGGAACTGGGGTTCATGCACGGCGGGGCATTTCGGATCGGTGACACCCCGGCCTGGATCAGCCGATCGGGCTATACCGGCGAGGACGGGTTTGAGATCTCGATCAATGCACGCGCTGCGGAAGGTGTGGCTGAGGCGCTGGTCGCTGATCCTGCGGTCAAGCCGGTCGGATTGGGCGCGCGTGATTCGCTGCGGCTCGAGGCGGGGCTGCCGCTCTATGGCCACGACATCGACCGGACGACCACGCCGGTCATCGCCGGCCTCAGTTTCGCGATTAACAAACGCCGCCGCGCCGAGGGCGGATTCGCCGGGGCGATGCGAATATTGAGCGAGTTGGACCAAGGCGTTCCGCAAACGCGCGTCGGGTTCGATGTCGACGGTCGCCAGCCGGTCCGCGAGGGCGCCGTGGTGCTCGACGGCGAGGGTAATGCGATTGGCCGCATCACCAGCGGTGGTTTTTCGCCCTCGCTCAGCCGTCCGATTGCGATGGGCTATGTGAATGTTGCGCAGAGCGAGCCCGGGACTGCGGTGACGCTCGAACAACGCAGCAAATTATTTGCCGCCAAGGTCGCGGCGATGCCGTTCGTCCCCCAC
>JANPMU010000037.1:0-6176 GCA_031427095.1 Sphingomonas sp. | reverse complement strand
GCAACAAACTCGCAATATGGCTCAGCGGTTCCGCCAGCTTGCGCGGACATGGAACGCCATCACCGCCGCCGCGACCGCCGCGTTGAGGCTGTCGGCGCGGCCCAGCATCGGCATCTTCACGAGCATATCGCACTCGGCCTCATAATCGGCGGGCAACCCCTGGCTCTCGTTGCCGATCAGCAGGAAGCACGGCTGTTCGTACTTCGCCGCCAGGTAATCGTCCGCGGTATTGAGGCTGGTCCCGATCAGCTGGCCCGGTCCCGCGCGCAACCAGGCGACGAACTCGTCCCACGTCGCCGTCGCTACGGCTTGCGTGAAGATCGCGCCCATCGACGCGCGCACCGCCTCGACCGAATAGGGATCGGCGCTGTCGTCGATCAGGATCAGCCCGCCCGCGCCGGTCGCGTCGCCGGTCCGCAAAATGGTGCCGATATTGCCCGGATCGCGTAAGCATTGCGCGACGATCCATAGCGGCGACGATCCGCGGTCGATTTCGCTCAATGCTGTGCTCGGCTGGCGGTAGGCGCCAAGGATCGCCTGCGGATTATCCTTGCCCGACATCTTGGCCAACAGGTCGGGCGGCACTTCGATCGCCTCGCCGCCCGCAGCCTCGGTCGCGGCGATAATCTCCGCAGCCAGAGGGTGGACGCCACCGCTCGAGGCAAAGGCAAGCACTTCGGGCAAACACCCCATGTCGCGCGCTTCGGCGATGATCCGCAGTCCCTCGGCGAGGAACAGCCCCTCCTCGCGCCGCGCTTTCTTGTCGCGCAGCGAGCGCAGGCGTTTGATCGTCGTATTCGAAAATGCGGTGACCAGTCTAGGCATCGGGCCGCGGCATCAATCCTCGCCGAAGCGATCCTCGACCAGCGCAACCATCTTGATCAGCGCATCCTCGGCGCCCTCGCCCGAGACATGGACGATGATCGTGTCGCCCATCGCCGCGCCGAGCATCATCAGTCCCATGATCGACGTGCCGCACACCCGACTGCCGTCCTTCTCGACCTCGATCACGGCACCGAGCTCGGCCGCCAGGGTCACGAACTTGGCGCTCGCCCGGGCATGGAGCCCGCGGCGATTGCTTATCTCGATGCTCCGCGAAACCGCGTTCAAGCCGCCGCTTCCCCGAGAATTTCCGATGCCACCGTGATATATTTGCGTCCCGCCTCGCGCGCGGCGGCGACCGCGGCGCGGACCCCCATGACCTTGCGCGCACCCTCAAGCCGGATCAGCATGGGCAGGTTCACCCCCGCAATAACCTCGATATTCTCGCTTTTCATCAGGCTGATCGCCAGGTTCGACGGGGTTCCGCCGAACAAATCGGTGAGGATGATCACTCCCGTGCCCTGCTCGACGCGTGTGATCGCGGCGGCGATGTCGTCGCGCCGCGCTTCCATATCGTCGTCGGGGCCGATGCAAATCCCCTCGACCGCTTCCTGCGGTCCGACGACATGCTCCAGCGCGGTGATGAACTCGGCCGCCAGACGGCCGTGCGTCACCAAAACAAGTCCGATCATTCACTCACCTGAAAAGTCACTGGCGCCATCACCCGGGCGTCCCGGAAGCTCCTCGATCGTATCGCTGGGCGACGAAGCGAGGTCGCGGTGGCGGATATTCGGCGAAAACCCTGCCATGTGCAACCGCCCTGCCATTTCGACCGCCGCAGCGACCGATCGATGCCTCCCGCCGGTGCACCCGAACGCCACGGTCAGATAGGTTTTACCGGCGTCATAATAGCGCGGGATAAGATCGCGCAGCAGCGCTTCGACGCTGTCCATCGTGCCTGCCCAGCCTGGATCCGCTGCGACATAATCGCGCACCGATTCGTCGAGCCCGGTCAGCGGGCGCAGCGCGTCGACCCAATGCGGGTTGGCGATAAAGCGCATGTCGAACATCAGATCCGCCGTCCGCGAGGCGCCGCGCGCAAAGCCGAATGAGGTGATCGTCAGCACCGGCTGGTCGGTCTCTCCACCATATCTGCGCCTGAGCTCATCGCGCAGCTCGGCGGGCTTGAGGTCGGTCGTGTCGAGCACCCCGTCGGCGGCCAGCCGGAGCGCTGCAGTCAGCCCGCGTTCGCGCGCAATGCCGTCTTCGGCGGGACGATCGGGGGCCAGCGGATGGCGGCGGCGGGTCTCGTCATAGCGTCGCACCAGCTCGCTGCCGGCGCAGTCGAGGTAGAGGATTTCAGGCGATACGCCGGTGATCGAGCGGACCAGTCCGGGCAACGCATAAGCATCGAAACCGCGGCTGCGGGCGTCCATGCCGACCGCGACCGGGACCATGCTGTCGCCTTCGCCCGCGCCGCGAACGAAATCCTCGAGCAACGCGGTCGGCAGATTGTCGACGCAATCCCAACCCATGTCCTCGAGCGCGTCGAGCACGGTCGATTTGCCGGCCCCGGACATTCCGGTGACCAGCAGCAGGCGCGGCAGAGGGCGGCCCCTCCGCCGCGTTTTCGGCATCAGAATTTGAGCCCCAGCCGGTCGAGCGCCAGAGCGACCTTCGACGGAGCCGACGCAGCCATGGCGTCGACGCTGATGAGCGGCAAGGCGATCCCCAGCACCGGGCGTTCGCGGCTGTCGTCGGGCAACCGCTGGATGTCGCTGGTCAGCTCGACGAGCAACGCGACGGGCATATCCTCGACCGTCTCCATGTCGACGATGCCAACCCCGCGGATCTCGAGTTTTCCGGCGATGTTCGGCGGCGCCGAGGCAATCAGCCGGTCGCCGACCCGGCGGACAATCGTCTGGTCATCGCTGACCAGGACGAACCCCCGATCGAGCAGGCGCAGCGCCAGGTCCGACTTGCCGGAACCCGAAGGCCCCGAAATCATCACCGCACGCCCGTCGAGTGCAACCGTGCTGGCGTGGAGCGTCTCGGATGACAGGCGCGCCTTGTTCCCCTTTGGAGCGGTCGGGATCGCCGCGCTCATGACCGGTCGGCCGCTGGAAGACAGATGGTGAAACGGGCGCCCGTTGGCGCATCATCGCGATCCTGCACGTCAATCTCCCCGTCATGGCCTTCGACGATCGCCCGCGCGATCGCAAGTCCGAGTCCCGAATGACGACCGAATTGCTCGCCCTGCGGCCTTACTGAGTGAAACCGGTTAAAGATCGCTTCACGCGCGTCGCCGGGGACTCCCGGGCCTTCGTCATCGACTCGCAGCCTGACCATATTGCCGACGCGGATCGCCGCGATTTCGATCAGACCGCCGGGCGGCGAGAAGGAAATCGCATTGTCGATGATATTGTCGATCGCTCGCGCCAGCCGTCCCGGTTCGCCGATCACGATGATGCTCGCGCGGCGCGGTCGGGCAAAGGCGATTCGCACATCGCCGGTCGTGCGCCGCGCTTCGCACGCGGCGACAATCTGCTCGATCAGCGTTCCCAGGTCGACCGGCTCGAACCGCGCGCGGGCTAGCTCGGCGTCGGTCCGCGCGGCCTCCGAAATATCGGTGATCAACCGGTCGAGTCGCAGAACATCATCGCGCACCACGCCAAGCAATTGCTGGCGCAAGCCCGGATCCTCGATCCGGTCGAGCCCGTCGACCGCCGATCGCAACGACGCCAGCGGATTTTTGAGTTCGTGGGTCACGTCGGCCGCGAACGCCTCGATATTGTCGATTCGCTGCCGCAGCGACTGGCTCATATCGGCTATCGACCGCGCCAGCAGCCCGATCTCGTCGCGCCGCGACGGCAGGCGGGGAACCTTGACCTCGCGCGCCCGGCCAAGCCGCACCCGGTGCGCAGCCAGTGCCAGGCGGCGCAGCGGCCGAACGATGGTCCGGGCGAGGAACAGCGACAGCAGCAAGGACAGGACGGTGGCCAGCGCCAGCGCGGTGGCCAGCGAAGCGCGCTGGCTGCGCACGGTGCGGGTGAAATCGCGGTCGTTGGCCGTCACCAGAAGGATCGCTCCACCGGCCATCGGTACTGCGCTCGACAGCACCGGGGTGACGTCGGGCGCCTGGCGCATCGCGCTGACGATCCGGTTGGTCCGGGTCGCAGCGAGTGCCTCGGGCCAGGCCGACGCGCGGTCGTGGCGCGGCTCGACGAATTCCGCTGGACTGCGCTCGCCGACCAAGGCGTTGAACCCCCGATCGAGTGCGCGCGCAACGTCCTTGGTCCACGCCTCGGTGGTCGGGTCGCGCAGGAGGTAGGTCGGGCCGGTCTGCCGCCAACTGTCGGCGATGCGCTCGCCGCCCGCCGCGTACAGCCGAAGCCGACTCCGGGTCGATCGCGCGATGTTGGCCAGTAATGTTTCACGCCGCTCGGCAGGGACCGCGGCCAGCGCATCCGCCGTCACCCGGGCCTCGCGCTCGACCAGCCGCATGCGCTCGGCGCCAAGCTGGTTACGAAACGCGTCGAGGTAGGACAGGCTCAGGGCAATCAACGCCAGGGTCAGGATATTGACCGCAAGGATGCGGTGGGTGAGCGTCCATCGTCCCGACCAGGTCAGGACAAGGTCCGCCTCCTCATTCCTCGCCGAATCGGTAGCCAACGCCATACAGGGTCTCGATTGCATCGAATTTCGGGTCGACCGCGCGGAATTTGCGCCGCACGCGTTTGATGTGGCTGTCGATCGTCCGATCGTCGACATAGACGTCGTCCTGATATGCGACATCGAGCAATTGATTGCGCGTCTTGACCACCCCCGGGCGCTGGGCGAGCGCTTCGAGGATCATGAATTCGGTGACCGTCAGGACGACCTCTTCGCCGCTCCAGCCAACCCGGTGGCGCGCCGGATCCATGGTCAGGCGACCGCGCTCGATCAGCGCTAGCTCGGGCTCACTGCTCGCCGCCGACGCCTGGCCCATAGCCAGATCCTGGCGGCGCAGGATGGCGCGGATTCGGGCGATCAACAGCCGTTGCGAAAAGGGTTTCGCGATATAATCGTCGGCGCCCATCGCGAGGCCCAGCGCCTCGTCGATCTCGTCATCCTTCGACGTCAGGAAAATCACCGGTAGCGCACTCGTCTCGCGCAGGCGGCGGAGCAATTCCATCCCGTCCATCTGCGGCATCTTGATATCGAATACGCCAAGGTCCGGGAGGTTGTCGGCGAACGCTTTCAGTGCCGTCGCGCCATCGGAATAGACACGGGTCGTGAAGCCCTCGGCCTGGAGCGCGATCGAAACCGATGTCAGGATGTTGCGGTCGTCATCGACGAGTGCGATCACATGGCTCATGCAGGTCCCTTGGCTGGGGATTGCATTTACCAGTCCGCCCGTCCGAAACAAGCATTCTTGCTTGCTTTGACCGGAACGGGGCTGCTGGCTATAGGCGCGGCAATGGTCATGCGGTTTCGAGCCCTGTGGTTCGTAAGACCTGAATTTTTTAGGAGACTATCTTGAGCGAGCGGACCCCCGCGCACCGGCTGGACGACCAGGGAATCAAAACTGGCGCAGAGCTTCACTGGAATCTTACCGCGGCACCTTTGGTCGAGGCGGCGGTGCGGCGCGGCGAGGGGCTGCTCGCCAAGGACGGACCGCTGGTGGTCAGGACCGGCAGCCATACCGGCCGCAGCGCCAACGATCGATTCGTTGTCCGCAACCGCGTGACCGAAGATACGGTATGGTGGGGCAAGTCCAACCGCCCGATGGATGTCGACGCGTTTGATCGCCTGCACGCCGATTTCCTCGCCGCGCTGGCCGACAAGCCGACCCTGTTTGTCCAGGATTTGTTCGGCGGCTCGCAGCCCGAACATCGCGTCCGGGTTCGGGTGATCAACGAATTCGCCTGGCACAGCCTGTTCATCCGGACGCTCCTCGTCCGCCCCGAGGCCCGTGAACTGGCCGGGTTCGTTCCCGAATATACGATCATCGACCTGCCCAGCTTCCGCGCCGACCCCGCGCGCCATGGCTGCCGCAGCGAGACGATCATTGCGGTCAATCTGGAAAAGAAGCTGATCCTGATCGGCGGCACGGCCTATGCCGGCGAGATGAAGAAGTCGGTCTTCGGCCTGCTCAACTTCCTGTTGCCGCCGGCCGGGATCATGCCGATGCACTGCTCGGCCAATATCGGCCCCAAGGGCGATACCGCGATTTTCTTCGGCCTGTCGGGCACCGGCAAGACGACGCTGTCGGCCGATCCCAAGCGCACGCTCATCGGCGACGACGAGCATGGCTGGTCCGACACCGCCGTGTTCAACTTCGAAGGCGGTTGCTACGCCAAGATGATCCGCCT
>JANPMU010000036.1:0-1739 GCA_031427095.1 Sphingomonas sp. | reverse complement strand
GGGGGTGCCGCCTCTTTACCCTGATACATTACGCCGGCCCGGCCCCCCCCCCCCACCGGCCCCCCAATCCAATAAACTGTTGGGGGGGCGGGGGGGGGGCCCGGGCCGGTGCCGTCTTACGCACAAAAACGCTCGGATAAGGGAGCGGACCGGTGCCGCACCAGCGCAGCTGAAACAGACTCCAGGCGGCGAGAATCTTGACGAACGTGCTTGGTCAGGGTAGCTTGGCCAAGCAATGACGATTCATGTCAACATCGGCGAGGCCAAGACCCGCCTGTCGCAACTGATCGCGGCGGCGAAGCGCGGCGAAAAGGTCGTAATCGACCGTAATGGCGAACCCGAGGTCGAGCTGACGCTGGTCGATTCAGGACGCGCAAAGGCTGAGCGCCGGGCGCGGTTGAAGGCATTTGCGGGGAGCCTGAGCGGACAGTTGGGCGATGTGAATGCGTTCCTCGAGCCGACCTTCACGGAGGAGGAACTCGACAAAATGTATCGGCTCGATTTCTGAAACTGCTCCTGGACACGCAGATCCTGCTCTGGTTCGCAGGCGACCCGGGGCGTCTGCCTCGACGCGTTTCCGAGGCAATCGTCGAGGCCGACGAACGGTGTGTCAGCTTTGCGTCGGCCTGGGAGTATAGCGCGAAGCGAGCCAAGTTTCCGGGCCAGCTTGCCAAGCCGTTCGATGCATTGCTTGCCAGCGACTTTCAGCGTCTCGACGTATCGTTCGAGCTTTACCGTTACGCCGAGGAGCTTCCGCCGATCCATCATGACCCGTTCGACCGCATTCTGATCGCGCAGGCTCTGAACCTTGATCTCACTCTGGTAACCGCGGACAAGATCATTCGCCGTTACCCCGTCCGGACTCTCTGGTAAGGCACAAGCATGTCCACCTTCACGATCGACAGCGCGACCAGCCGCGCGACCCCGAGCCCGGTTCCCGGCAAGCGCATGACCGTGCCCGCGCTGGGTGCGCGCAAGGTTGACGGCGTCACCGCCGAACCGATCGTCTTGCTCACTGCCTACACCATGCGGATGGCGCAATTGCTCGACCCGCATTGCGATCTGCTGCTGGTCGGGGACAGTCTGGGGCAGGTGATCTACGGCCTGCCGTCGACCGTGCCGGTCAGCCTGGAAATGATGTGCGCGCATGGCGCCGCAGTGGTGCGCGGCAGCTGGCATGCGCTGGTTGCGGTCGACATGCCGTTCGGCAGTTATGAGGGCTCTCCGGAACAGGCGTTCGCCAGCGCGGCGCGGGTCATGAAGGAAACGGGCTGTGCGGCGGTCAAGCTGGAGGGCGGGGCGGCGATGGCCGAGACGATCGCGTTCCTGTCGGCGCGCGGCATCCCCGTGATCGGCCATGTCGGCCTGACCCCGCAGGCGGTCAACCAGCTCGGCGGATACGGCGCGCGCGGCAAGAGCGAGGCCGAAGCGGCGAAGATCTTGTCCGACGCCAAAGCGGTGGCCGTTGCGGGCGCCTTTTCGATCGTCGTCGAGGGGGTGCTGGAGGGCATCGCCGACAAGGTCACCGAGGCGGTGGCGGTGCCGGTGATCGGCATCGGCGCGTCGGCGAAATGCGACGGACAGGTGCTGGTGACCGAGGACATGCTCGGCCTGTTCGAACGCACGCCAAGGTTCGTGAAACGCTATGCGGATCTGGCGACCGAGATCGGCGAGGCGGCGGCGAAATATGCGGGCGAAGTGCGGGCGCGGAGCTTTCCGACGGCGGAGCAAACCTATCG
>JANPMU010000035.1:0-2027 GCA_031427095.1 Sphingomonas sp. | reverse complement strand
CAGGTCCATGCGCTCGCGAGTCTGGGCAGGAAGGCCGTAGCCGATGATCTGCAGATCCATCCACGGCTGGTACTGATAATGGATCGGATAGATGCCGCGGGTATAGGGATATTGACCCGGCATCTCCGCTTCTTTGCCTGCTCGGTCGAGTCCCCCGTAAACGGGATCGAGTTCTACCCCCGACCTGTTCCGCGCGACGAAGGTGCGATCCGCATACCGCGCCGAAACGGCACGCTGCCACTTCGCATAAGGGCTTTCGGTTGCCTCGGCGTCACTGATCGTCATGATAGTGAATTTTCCCACAGCTCCATGGCCAAATCATCTGCTCCGTCGGCGAAAGTATCGTTGCGAGAGATACCGAAAAGAAGGGTCGAGAACCCGACGACGCCAACGCGAGCGCATGGACAAAATCCACCCTTGACCGATCCGGCCGATCTCGCGGATTTTCTCTCATCCATGCTGCGACTATCTATGGTCTAACAATTGGATTGTCCAGACGAAAGTGCTTAGCCACTCGGATCATTCCTTTCGGACAAAAGCGAGTCCTCGTCTCGCTGTAGTACGGGCACCGCAGTTCCGACCTGCGTTCGCGTCTTTTGCGATACGCGATTCCCACGCGCCTCGCTGACGTGACCTGACGTGACCCCCAACTTTCATCCAGTTGCGATTAGAGCCTCGGCATCGTTGTTGCCCGCGTGGGCAGGTAAAGCAAGCTCCTGCGTCTGGAGATACGCTTCCGCCACTTGCCGAAACGGACGATTGAACACCGCAACATCATGCTTCACGCGAAACCGAATGTCGGCATCCTGATCGAACGCACGGTCGCGGGCCGACTCCCGATCTGCCGTGTGGAGTGAAATCGTTTTGAAGCGATCCTCTTTGGGGAGCTTGATGCGGCAATAGAAATTGCGGTGCGTCACATCGCCGCGCCTGAAGATGATCAGGCCGGATTTCAGCTCCTCTTTGTCGATGATAAATGCCATGCCACGCTCCACTGTGCAGAATCCGTGCAGGTTTGGAGCGAAAGCGCGCGGAATTCCATAACTGTGCAGGTGCTGTGTAGTGGGTTATGCCATATTTTATTAGGTGATTCCAGTTATTTACTGGAATCCTGTCATCCCGACCATCCTCGCAAAAGCACCGTCCGGAGACGGTGCTTTTGCGAGGATCAATCAGCGCCTAACTCGCGAACCCCGGATCGAGCCGGTACGCCTTGCGCAACAAGGCCGGCCAGGCGAGCAAATTCGCCGCCATGTTGAGCCCGGCTTTGCCCTGCTCCGCCGCGACCTCGGCCGCTCCCTGCGGCGGGAGGTTGAGATTGTCGCCCGCCGACAGCGCATAGATTTGCGCCTGGCATGCGCGTTCGAGGAAATAGAGCGTGACGAACGCCTCGCCGATCGTGCGCCCGACGCTCAAAGTCCCGTGGTTTCGCAGCAGCATCGCCGACTTGGTCCCGAGATCGGCGACGATCCGCTCGCGCTCGCTCAAGTCCACCGCGACCCCTTCATAATCGTGGAAGGCGAGGTCGCCGCGGACCAGCATCGCGGTCTGGGTCAGCGGCAGCAGCCCGTCGCCATGCGCCGACACCGCCTGGCCATGCGGGGTGTGCAAATGCATCACCGCCTGCGCGTCCGGCCTCGCCATGTGCACCGCCGAATGGATGGTGAAACCCGCAGGGTTGGTGATGAACGGGGTCGGATCCACCGCATTGCCCTCGACATCGACCTTGACCAGGCTCGACGCGGTGACTTCCTCGAACATCAGATGATACGGATTGAGCAGGAAATGATGCTCGGGCCCCGGGATCCGCGCCGAAAGATGCGTAAAAATGAGATCGTCCCAGCCATAATCAGCGACCAGCCGGTAGGCCGCGGCAAGATCGACCCGGATCGCCCATTCCTCGTCGCTGACCTTGCCTTTCAGCGATGGGATGTCGACCGATGTCAGCGGCGACACGCGGTCCATCCCGCGGTTCAACGCATCGGCGCGGTTCATGGCTGCGTCTCCTGCCGATCGGGGTGCGCGGC
>JANPMU010000034.1:0-13573 GCA_031427095.1 Sphingomonas sp. | reverse complement strand
GCCGCGTCCGAGAGCAGCCATAGCGCCGCTTCCGCGATCTCAGACGGCTCCGCATATCGGCCCAGCGGATGGATTGAGCTCAGATAGTCCTCCATGCCGGGATTCTCGGTTATCGCCTTCATCAGCATGGGGGTACGGACCGCACCAGGAAGGATAGCGTTCACCCGGATGTTCTTGCCCCCATAATCCAACGCGGCGTTGCGCGTGAGGCCAATGACGCCATGCTTGGAAGAGCAATATTCCGGCGCGAGGGGGAAGCCGACGACGCCCGCCGCTGACGCGGTATTGACGATCGATCCGCCGCCGGACTGCAGCATAGCAATGATCTCATACTTCATGCAGAAGAAAGTGCCGGTAAGGTTGATGTCGATGTTGCGCTGCCAGATCTCGGTTGGCAACTCGTGGAGAGGGATGCTTAGCTGCGCTATAGCGGCATTATTGAACGCGCCGTCGAGGCCGCCATAAGTCTCCGTTGCCGCATCGATCATCGCGCGTACTTCATTCTCATTCGCGATGTCGGTCTTGATGAACTTGGCGGTGCCGCCCGCTTCGATGATTTCGCGCTCAGCCTTGGTGCCGCTTTCGACGTTCACGTCGGAAAGCAGAACTTTCGCACCCGCCTTGGCCATCAGTTGCGCGGCGACGTGCCCAATGCCGCTACCCGCGCCGGTTACTATGATTACCTTTCCCTTCAACATCTATCACTCCTGCGTTCCAATGATCTTGCGCAATTCCTGCTTAAGGACCTTGCCCGACGAGTTGCGGGGCAGCGCTTCGACCAGCCGAAGCTCACTCGGCAACTTGTAGCGCGCGAGGTGTTCGCCGGCAAAAGAGCGCAGCGCCTCGAGGGTGAGCCTTTGCCCCGGCTTGGTCACGACAAATGCGACGACCCGTTCGCCCCATTGCTCGTCGGGCGCACCGACGACGGCGACTTCGAGGACGACGGGATGCGCGAAGAGCGCGCCCTCCACCTCGGCCGGGTAGATATTCTCGCCGCCGCTGATGATCATGTCCTTAAGCCGGTCGCAGATGAAGAGAAATCCATCCTCGTCGACATAGCCAACGTCGCCGCTGCGGAACCAACCGTCGGCGTCGAAGGCGTCGGCCGTGGCGTCCGGCCGGTTCCAATAGCGGCGCATCACATTGGTGCCGCGCACGCGGATCTCGCCGGGGCATCGCGAAGCTTCGATAAGATTACCCGACGGATCAACCAACCTGAACTCGCTCAGCATCACCGCCTTTCCGCACGATCCGACCTTTTTATCGGCATCGTTCGGCGACAGGAAAGTAACTGCGGTGGCGCTCTCCGTCATGCCCCACCCTTGACTGATTAGGATGCCGCGATCGATAAAGCGACGCAGCAGAGGTTCCGGGACTGAAGCGCCGCCGGCAATGAACAGGCGCAAGGCGGACAGGTCGACCTCCTCGAACTGGGCCAATTGGCTGACTGTCTGCATCATCACCGGTACGGCGAAGGTCAGCGTTGCTCTGTGTTTCTCCAGCGCATTGAGCATTGCAAGCGGATCGAAGCCATTCTGGAGCACCACGTGGCCGCCGGCCATCAGCACGGGCAGCACCACTACGCAAAGCCCGCCAACGTGATACAGCGGCGCGCAGTTCAGCCCGACATCGCCGGAGGAGACGCCAATGGACAACAGCCAGTTGATGTTGTTCGCCCAGAGGCCGAGATGCGTGAGTTCCGCTCCTTTCGGGCTCCCGGTCGTTCCGGACGTGTACATGATAATGGCGGTATCGCCGGGATCGACGGGTGCGGGCGGTCCGGGCAGGTAGTCGCCATCGACGAGCGGATCGAGCAGATCCCAACCGGGAGCGTCCGAGCCAAAGGTCAAATAAAGGTTGCAGGCGATCGAGCTGCGGATGCCGTCGATCAGGGGGCGATGCCCAGCGTCGCAAAGCATCGCGCTGGGGTCTGCATCACCCAGAATGAAGGCGAGCTCCGCCCCGGTGAGGCGGAAGTTAAGTGGGACGAAAATCGCACCGAGGCGCGCGCAGGCGAACAGCGCGATAATGAAGACCGGATGATTGAAGCCGAGATAAGCCACCCGTTCGCCATGCCCGACGCCCCGTGCGGAAAGTTCCGCTGCGAGCGTGGCTGCCCGCGCGTTCAGCATCGCGAAGGTTAGCGTTTCGTTGGCGAAGGTCAGCGCGGGCCTGGCCGGATCGCTGACGCCGCGCCGGTGAAACCACTCGGCGAGAGACGTGGCTGTCAGACCATCTGAATCAGGCTGTTCTGGCGTCATTCCTCATTCCGCTTGTGCAGAATGGCAGGCATAGTGGCTTGTGGCTATCGGTCTTGTGCCAGTCGGCTATGGGATTCCGGGCGATGCGACCGCCAATTCAGCTACTGAAGACAAGACAGCCGGATCGTCATGAGCGAATCTTGTTGGTAGCGAAGGGCAGTCCATTTGCTGCTGCATGGTCCTCGCACCGGAGAGAGAAGTGACGGACAAGCCCAAGCGGACGCGAAGCGACGTGCGTGTCATCATCATCGGCGCGGGAGCGGCCGGGATGATGATGGCGATTAAGCTCAAGGAGGCAGGTTTCACCAACTTCGTTATCTACGAGAAGGCGGAAGAAGTGGGGGGCACCTGGCGGGAGAATATTTATCCCGGCGTGGGCTGCGACGTGCCGGCACATCACTACAATTACTCCTTCGAGCATAACCCGAGCTGGAGCAGCCGCCTCGCCAGCGGAAGCGAGATACAGGCATATTTGCTGGGTGTAGCCGAAAAATATCAGCTTCGCGACAACATCGTCTTCGGGCACGCCGTGAAGGAAGGTCGGTTTGATGGCAGGAAGTGGCATATCGTGACCGATCAGGGCCGCGCCGATTCCGCCGAATTTCTCGTATCCGCCACCGGGCCGCTGCATATCCCCCGCCTGCCGGATATCGAGGGCTTGCAGCAGTTTCAGGGCGTGCAGTTCCATTCCGCCCGATGGCCCAAGGAGCTGTCGCTGACCGGCAAGCGCGTCGGCATCCTGGGCAACGGATCGTCGGGCGTGCAGATCACATCGGCGATCGCGAAGCAGGGCGTCGACCTCACCGTCTTCATGCGCACGCCGCAATGGGTGTTTCCACTCGCCAATCGCGAATATGGCTCAGTCGAACGGAGGATCGTGCGCGCGGTGCCGTGGATCGGGCGGAAAGCCGGCGCCTTCTTCCAGTGGTTCTTCGAGCATGTTTTCGCCGAGGCGGTGATCCGACCGGGCTGGCAGCGTCGATTCCTGTCGATGATGTGTCGGCGTAATCTCGCCAGCATCAAGAATCCATCGCTGCGCGAGAAGCTAACCCCGGACTTCCAGCCGCTGTGCAAGCGAATGGTGATGTCGGCGGACTACTACCCCGCGCTCCTACGGCCTAACGTCAAGGTGGTGCGCGAAGCAATCGCGCGGGCGGTGCCCGACGGCATCGTGACCGACGACGGCGTGACCCATCCGCTTGACGTCCTGGTTATGGCCACGGGTTTCTGGACGCGCGCCTATGGCCGACCGATTGAACTGGTAAACGAGGCAGGCTACTCGCTTGCCGACGATTGGGATCGTGAGGTCCGCGCCCACCTGTCGGTGCATGTGCCCAACTTTCCGAACTACATGATTGTCGGCGGCCCCCTGTCCCCGCGCGGCAACTTCTCGGCGATTGCCTATTCCGAGGCCATCGTCGATCATATCGTCCGCTTTATAGATCTTTGCTTCGAACAGCGTATCACGTCCACGAGCGCTAAGGACGAGGCCTATCGGCTGTTCAAGGCCGATAACAGCGCGCGTATGCCTGACACCATCTGGGTCACGGGTTGCCAGAGCTGGTATCTCAATGAAAAGGGGGAGCCGGAGAACTGGACCGGCACGCCCGACGAGTTCCGGGAATTGTTGCGAGAGCCGGACCTCGACGACTTCATCGTTCGCCGCGCCGACGCGCGGACAGAATCGCGGGAACAGGCCTGATGCCGGTTCTCGAATGCCAGTTCCCTGCCGAGGGTGTTGCGCTCCTGCGTCTTAATCGCCCCGAGCGCATGAACGCGCTGGACGTGGAACTCATCGGCGCATTGCGTTCGGCCTTGGCGGAACATGCGGCGAATGAGCAGACGAAAGCCGTGATCATCACCGGCACAGGCCGGGCATTTTGCTCCGGCGCGGATCTCGTTTCGTTTCTGTCGGGGGCGAGCCTCGACCCTGCCTCGGTCGGTCGGCAGGTTGCTCGCTCGATGGACGTCGCATTCAATCCGCTGATGCGGGACATGATGGCGTTTTCCAAGCCGATCGTCACCGCGATCAACGGCATGGCTGCGGGCGGCGGGGCCGCGATGGCGCTGTGCGCGGACGTGATCCTTGCCGGGAAGTCTGCCAAGCTGAAGTTCGTCCAGGTTCCACAGCTCGGTTGCGTCGCCGACCTTGGCGGCAATTGGCTGTTGCAGCGTCTGGCGGGGCGGGCGACTGCGTTGGGGGCGATTCTGCTCGGAGAGACGATCTCCGCCGATCGCGCGGCCGGGCTCGGGCTGATCTGGGAGGTGATCGAAGATGGCGCGCTGGTCGCACGGGCGGTCGAGGTTGCTGTCAGGCTGGCGCAGGTCCCGCGCGAGGCCGTCGTCGGGACCCGGCGTCTGGTGGATATGAGCGCGACCGCGACGTTCGACGACATTCTGGAGTGCGAACGCCTGTACCAGCATGAACTCGCCGGCCGACCGGACCTTGCCGCCACCGTCGCGGCCTTTCTCGCCGAACAATCCCAGGCCGCCGGGAAGCAGGGAAGCAGCGAATGACCCTTAGCCGTCAGAAGCAGCATCGCCAGGATGCGATATTGAACGCGGCGGAAGATCTGGTGCGCGAGCTTCACGCCACTAGCTTCTCGATGCTGTCACTGGCCGAAAAAGCCGGCATCAGCCCCGCGACTCCCTATAACCTTTTCGGCAGCAAGGCTTCGATACTCTATGCTCTGCTGAACAGGTCACTCGATGGGGTCTTCCAAGGCGCCCAGCATGTCGCTCGGCAACCAGACCCCTTTCTCAGGGTCGTCGAAGCGGCGGACGCCGCCGGGAGCTTCTTTGGCGCCGATCCCGACTATTATCGGCCCCTTTATCAATATTTGCTGGGCGTCATCGACCCCGTGCACCGCCCTGCCTATATGGATCGCGCACTCATCTATTGGAGGCACGCTCTTCAGGGCTTGGAAAACGCGGGAATTCTTTCCGCCGCCGATCGTGAGTGGATGGCGCGGACAATCGTTATCCAGGTGGTCGGGGCCCTTGATCTTTGGGTGCATGAGGATCTGAACAGCCAGGAGTTTCGGAGCCACCTCGTGCACGGCGTGAGCCTCCTGCTGTTCCACATCGCCGATGAGCCTTCCGCAGTCGTGCTGCGGCGGCAACTGGTGGAAGCGCGGTCGGCCATGCCCACCACATATTCGTTCAGCCGGACCAAGGGCGCGTTGGCGATTGCGGCAGGCACTATGGTGGCTCAAAGCCATGAATGAAGCGCGCGGGAACCCGCACCGATTGGTCGCGGGAGGAAGTAACGGAGCGCCGTCTGCTGCGGCGGCATCCCAGGGATGGGGAGACGCGCGAGATCGCGTGGCCTTCATCCAGACGTTGCGTCGCGTCCCGCCCATCCGGCGAGCGTTCCGACAATTTGCGCGTGCCCGTTGAAGAAAAGCGGGTGGGTGACGCGCCCCGTCGGGCCGAGTGGCGCGGCGCGGTGCGCGCGAAGGTGCTGCCGGAAGTGGCCTTGATTGTCTAACAGCAGGCGCGGTCGGCGAGCCGCCGACCGCGTTCGGGGCACTCCGCCTTAGCCGTTTCGTGCAAGACACGTCGGCCCCGCGAAGACCAATTTCCAAGCATATAAAAGCAATCCCACTCGCGGGTGACGCTGGATGGTGTCTCATAATTCGGAGACGGACATGACGACACAGGACGTGCGCCGAGGTCGATGTCCTGGCGCGCACCCAACTCAAGCAGGTCGACGAGAAAATCTCCGATCTGAAGGCGCTCCGGTTAGATCTGTCGGGGCTAATCGCTCAATGTCAACGCGGCACCGTCGCGCAGTGCCGTATACTGGAGGCGCTGGGACCGTCGCGAGCGGAGGCTTCATGACCGATTCGCATAGGGAGCATTGGGACGTCGTTTATTCGACGAAGGGGTTCGATAGTGTCAGCTGGTTTCAGGGACTGCCAACTCCCTCGCTGGCGGCGTTGGAACTGCTTGATGCCCATGCGAATCAATCGCTGATCGACATTGGCGGCGGTGCGTCCAATCTCGTAGACGTCTTGATCAAACGCGGTTGGTCCGATCTGTCGGTGCTCGATCTGTCGGAGGCGGCGCTGGCTGAATCGAAACGGCGCCTGGGCGACCTTGCAACTCGTGTCGACTGGATTGTCAGCGACATCACTCAGTGGGTTCCGCCTCGCCGCTACGACTTTTGGCACGACCGTGCCGTGTTCCATTTCCTGACCAATGCGGAGGATCGGGCGGCCTATGCGAAACGATTATCCGATGGATTGGCACCTTCGGGAGCCGTGGTGATCGCAACCTTTGCGCCGAGCGGACCGGATCGCTGCAGCGGCCTGCCGGTCCGGCGCTACGATGCCGAAAGTCTTGCCGTCGAATTTGGATCGGCGTTCGAGATGGTTGGCAACTGGACGGAGGATCATGTGACCCCTTCTGGCAACCGCCAGGCTTTTACATGGTGCATGTTTCGCAAGCGCTGACCGGGCTCATGTTGTGCGCGGACCCCATAAGATGATGGCCGCTCCGAAGAGGCATATGGCGCCTCCGATCACGTCCCACCTGTCGGGCCGCGCCCCCTCGATAGTCCAGAGCCACAAGATCGAAGCTACGATGTAGACGCCGCCGTAAGCAGCATAGGCGCGCCCGGCATGCTCGGCTTCGACCAGGGTCAGAAGATAGGCAAAGAGCGCCAATGACGCGATGCCGGGCAACAACCACCAAGGTGAGCGGCCAAGGCGCAGCCACGCCCAAAATGCGAAGCAGCCTGCGATTTCGGCCACCGCGGCCGCCAGATAAACAAATGGAGTCACGGACCCACCTTCCGTCCTTCGATGCGCTGCGGTGCACAGCCGTTCTGGATCACCGACCGCTAAATCACGTGGCAGGTTCGGCTTCGTTAAACGCTGTAGCGCGTTCCCGGCGGCCGTGAACGAGACGGTAAAGGGCGGGAAGCACGATCAACGTCAAGATGGTCGACGAAATGATCCCGCCAATCACGACGGTGGCGAGCGGGCGCTGCACTTCGGAGCCTGCACCGACATTGACTGCCATCGGGACGAAACCGAGCGAAGCGACCAATGCGGTCATCAATACCGGACGTAGTCGAGTCAATGCTCCCTCGCGGATGGCCTGGTCGAGGGCCATTCCACGGTCGCGCAAATCGTTGATGAACGACAACATCACGACGCCATTGAGCACCGCTACGCCGGACAGCGCGATGAAGCCCACGCCGGCCGAGATCGACATTGGAATGCCACGCAGCGCAAGTGCGGCGACTCCGCCGGTCAACGCGAGTGGCACGCCCGAGAATACGATCGCGGCATCACGGCCCGATCCGAACAGCATGAAAAGCAGCCCGAAGATCATCAGCAGCGCTAACGGAACGACGATCTGAAGGCGCGTTGCGGCCGACTGGAGCTGTTCGAACGTTCCGCCATATTCCACGAAATATCCTTCGGGCAGGTCGATGTTCGCGTCCATCTCTTCGCGAAGTTGCGCAATGAACGATCCGAGATCTCGCTCGCGGACATTGGCCGTGATCACGGCGCGCCGCTTGCCGTTCTCGCGGCTGATCTGATTGGGGCCGACCGATAGCTCGATGTCCGCGACCTCCGACAACGGGACAAACAATCTATCGCCACTGCCGCTCGAGATTGGCAGACGCCCGAGTTCGTCGAGATTGGTGCGGGTCTGTTCGGGCAACCGAACGACGACAGCAAAACGCCGGTCACCTTCGAAGACTTCGCCGGCGTTGCGGCCGCCAGTCGCAGTGGCGACCGCGTCCTGAACGTCGCTGACGTTGATGCCATAGCGCGCCAACATGGCGCGGCGCGGCGTCACTGACAGGACCGGAAGGCCGGTCACCTGCTCAAGCTTGACGTCTTCCGCGCCGGGAATCGCCTTAAGCACACTCTCGATCTCGGCGCCTGTTTCGAGCAGTTGGTCGAGGTCTTCCCCAAACAGTTTCACCGCGACATCGGCGCGGACGCCGGCGATCAACTCGTTAAGACGCATCTGCACGGGCTGCGTGAACTCATAGTTGTTGCCCGGGATCAGTTGGACCGCATCATTGAGTTCGGCGATCAGTTGGGCGCGAGGCTTGCGCGGATCGGGCCAATCCTTGCGATCCTTCAGCATGATGAAATTGTCCGCGACCGATGGCGGCACCGGATCGGTCGCGACATCCGCCGTCCCGATCTTGGCGAAGACGCGCTCGACCTCGGGAAATTTGGCGATCCGCTTTTCGAGCGCTTCCTGCATCTCGACGGCCTGCCCCAGGCTGGTTCCTGGAATGCGCAGTGCGTGCATGGCAATATCGCCTTCGTCGAGGTTCGGAATAAACTCCGAACCCAGCCGCGTCGCGGCGATCCCGCTTAGCAAAACGAGGACAAGCGCCCCCGCGACAAGCAATTTGCCGCGCATCATCGTTCGATCAAGCAGCGGAGCATAGCGTTCGCGAAGCCAGCGCATCACGCGATTCTCTTTCTCCTCTACCCGACCGGTCACGAACATCGCGATCGCGGCCGGAACGAGGGTCAGCGACAAGAGAAGCGCAGCCGTGAGAGCGATCATCACCGTCAGGGCCATCGGGTGGAACGTCTTCCCTTCGATTCCGGTCAGCGCAAAGATCGGTAGATAGACAACGGTGATGATGATCACGCCGAAAATGCTCGGGCGGATAACTTCGCTGCTGGCAGATGCGACCAGACCGAAACGCTCGTCGCGGTCGAGAATCCGACCGAGCCGGTGCTGCGCTTCGCCGAGCCGACGGAGGCAGTTCTCAACGATGATCACGGCTCCGTCTACGATGAGGCCGAAGTCTAACGCGCCCAGGCTCATGAGATTGGCTGAAACGCCTCCCGCAGCCATGCCGGTCAACGTCATGAGCATCGCAATGGGAATGACCGCAGCTGTAATCAGCGCTGCTCGGACGTTGCCGAGCAATAGGAAGAGCACAACGATGACTAGCAGCGCCCCCTCAGCCAGATTCTTCTGGACAGTGTCGATCGTGCGTTCGACCAGTTCAGTGCGATCGTAAAGCGGCTGGGCGACGACGCCTGCAGGCAGCGACTTGTTGACCGCCACAAGCCGCTCGGCTGCGGCTTTCGCGACGATACGGGGATTGCTTCCAGTCAGCATGTAGATCGTCCCGAGGACAATTTCCTTGCCGTTCTCGGTCGCGGCGCCGGTGCGGAGCTCTGACCCGATCACAACGTCTGCGATGTCCTGGACCCGGATCGATACTCCACCGCGCTTGGCAACGATGATTTCTGAAAGATCGGCCTCATTCGCCGCGCGGCCCGGAATTCGAATCAGTATCTGTTCGCCGGCGCGCTCGACATAGCCCGCCCCGGCATTGGCATTATTGCGTTCGAGGGCATCGACAACGTCAGACAGGGAGATGCCAAGCGATGCCAGCCTCTCCGGATTAGGGGTGACATGATATTGTTTGGTATAGCCACCGACCGTGTTGACCTCGGCGACGCCCGATACATTGCGCATTTGCGGGCGAACGACCCAGTCGTGGAGAGTGCGAAGATCAGTCGGGGTCCATCGCGACCCGTCAGGCTTGAGAGCATTTGGTTTGGACGTAACGGAATACATGAAAATTTCGCCGAGGCCCGTCGCGGTCGGACCCATTTGGGGCTCGATGCCGGGTGGGAGCTGTGACCGGGCCGCCTGCAACCGCTCGTTGACGAGCTGGCGTGCAAAGTAGAGGTCGGTGCCGTCTTCGAAGACCACGGTGACCTGGCTGAGGCCATAACGCGAAACCGATCGCGTATAGTTGAGCTTGGGCACGCCGGCGATGGCGGTTTCGATCGGATAAGTGATCCGCTGCTCGGCTTCGAGGGGTGAGAATCCTTCCGCTTCGGTGTTTATTTGCACCTGAACATTGGTGATGTCGGGCACGGCGTCGATCGGCAACCGGCTGGCGCTCCAGACGCCGAGCGCAGCCAGACCGACGACAACAGCCAGCACGAGCCAGCGTTGGCGTATCGAAAAGCCGATGATTCTGGAAAGCATCTGTCTATCCGATCAATGGTCGTGGCTCGCGCCCGACTTTTCGACGTCGGCGCGGATGAGAAAGGCACCTTTGGCGGCGTAGCGCGTGCCGGGTTTCAACCCGGACACGACCTCCGTCCATTCGGGAGATTTGCGGCCAAGCTCGAGCATCCGCACTTCATAATCTTCGCCAAAGTTGGCGAACACGACCGTGAAATCGCGGAACCGCTGCAACGCTTCTGTGCGAACCGCCAGTGGCACCGACACCGCGTTGACAATGACCCGTCCGTGCAATGCCATGCCCGGTCGCCAGCGCCCGTCGCGATTGGGAAGTTTTGCGCGCATCAGAGCGGTTCCGGCCTCTGCGTTCCCCTGGGACAGATATCCCGATAACTGCGTCTCAGCGATCACCTGGCCGTCGAGCGTCTCGATCGTGATGCGCTGGCCTGGTCGGATCGTGGCCAGATCGCGCGGAAAAACGTTGAAAACGACTGTCGTCGCTTGCGGGTCGGTCAGGACGTAAAGCGGCTGGTCGTAGGCAACGTTGCCTACGTTGGCGTTACGTTCGGCGACGACCCCGCTGACCGGGGCATAGATCGGATAGACCTGAAGCGATTCACTCGATTCAACCCGTGCAAGTAATTGGCCCTTGCGGACGACATCGCCAACTTCCCGGGTGACCGCCACAACCCTGCCAGGGAATTGCGCACGCACTTCCGATCGTGCCGATGGTTCGAGCTGAACTGTCCCCTGTAGTTCGCGCACTTCGCCGACGATGGCGGGTCCGGCGGCTTCGATCACGATCCCGCCGGCCTCCGCCGCTTCCGCAGCGATACGGGTCCTGCCTTCGGGGTTGGCGTAGGTCCAACGGTGACGCTTGCCGTTTTCGACCGCAATGACCTCGACATCGAAACTATGTGGTTCGACGACCGTGCCTTGCCCCGTCAGAAATTCGCCATCGGGCACGAAAGCGAAGCGATTCACCTCGCCATCGAGGCGTTTGAGGTTGACCGCCAGCTTTACGGTCTTCGGATCGACCACTTTTCCACCCCGAGTGGGATAAACCCGGAACTGCGGCGGAACGCCGTCCTCGAAGATCGTCATTTCAAGTGCGAAATCACCATCCTTGAGGAGACGGCCATTGTGGGTCCCCTTCTCATACTCCGCTGAGGCAGCCTCGGCTTCGGCTTCAGGTGCGGACTGGTCACCGCACGCGGCAATCGGGGCAATCAGCAATAATGCCGTCAGCGCTCGGATCAAAAACAATCGGGTCATGGTTTGGTCTCCGTCGGCAGCGCAGCGTCAAAGCGCCCCGTCAGTCGATCTATGTCGGTCTGGAGGTCTCGGAATTTGGTGATGGCTTCGAGCCACTGGTCCTGCGCGCGAAGGATCGCGTCGGCGGCATCCTGCATGTCGCGGAACGTGAATCCACCGCGCGCATAGCCTTCGCGAACCTGCGCCAGCGCCTTCGTCGTGCGAGGATAGATTTCACTGACGATCAATTGTGCCTGGTTTCGTGCGGCGTCCGCCTCGGCTTCCAGCGCAGCTAGTCGGCGCCGCCGCTCGAACTGTGCCGCCTCCGCTGTCGCTTCGATCCGCAAACGCTCGGCCCGCGCGCGTTCGATCGCTCCCTGATTGCGGTCGAATCGGCCGATCGGGATCGTGATGCCCGCAACTGCGGCGAGATCATTCGTTCCCCGTAGGAAGCGTGTCCCGCCACTGACAGTATAGTCTTGAACGCGGCGCGTCTCCTCGACCTTGACTGCTGCCACCGCGCGGGCAGCCGCCGCGTCCTCGAAAGCCTGGTCGGCGGCAGCCAGCCTTGCCGTGGCCGGAACGCCCGCGAGCATCGCGCCTACGACCTTCACTTGAGGACCGGAACCACCCCAGAAGGCGGCCAGTGCGGCGCGCGCACTCGCCTGCCGCGTCGTCGCCGCGTCCATTGCGATCCGCGCCTCCGCGACACGCGCCGCAGCTCTTGTCTCAACGAACAATGGATCTTTATATCCACGCACCCGGCGCAATGCCTCGCGCTGCATGCCCTGCTCGATCGTCAGGCGCGTGTCGGCGATCATGGCAACATCGTCGGCGATCAGCACGTCGAGAAAGGCTCGCTCGACCGCTGCGGCAAGCTCAAGCCGCGCGACACGCGCCGACGTCTCCGCCACCGTTATCTCTCGTTCGGCCAAGGCGACACGCGCGGCGCGCTTCCCGCCGCGCTCCAATGGCTGGGAATAGGTCGCGGTAATCTCGGCTTGGCCGAAAACACGGTAGCGTCCGGTGCCGATCAGATTATCGCCCTCGACCGTTACCGATGGATTGGGCCGAACGTCGGCTTGCCGGCGGCCGGCGCGCGCGGCGGCAATCCCGGTTTCAGCGGCCCGAACCAGGGGAGTCGCGGCAACAGCTTTAGCAACTGCGTCCTCGAGCGTGAGCGTCTGGGCGTTCGCCGAGCTGGCTCCCAGAAGCACTGCGCTGACCATCAAGGCCGCGCGCTTCAGTATATGCATGAGTTAGATTCCTGATTTCGGTGTCACGCGGACGGACAGAGGCGACCGTCAAGGCGGCGAAATCAGGTTAAGGGCGGCTCGAGGGGGGGTGGTATCGCGAGCGATGCCAGGGCTTGGGCAGCGTATGGCGGAGTTAATCCGCCAGCATGGATACGGAATTCGTGCGTGCTGGGGCTTTCACCCGCAGTGCCCATCGTCCCGTGACTATGCGTGAGTTGCTCCGTGCCTTCCGATTCCCCAGGTAAGGCGTTACCGGAATTGTCGCTTTGATCGTCCGGCTGAGCTGCTGAATGGTCGGAGTGCGCGCTATGATGCTGGTGGACAGCGGCGGACGCGTGCGCGCCACCGAGCAGGACTGCCATGGCCAGGAAAAGCGTGAGAAGGGTGCGCACGGCGAGGCGGCTAGCATGTAGCTTGGGGCACCGCAACCACTAGGGAGTTCAGATGCTCAAAGTCCTGGCCAACCGGATTTACCGAAATCTCTTCCTCGCCCAGGTCATCGCGCTGGTCGGCAACCGCAACACGGCCCAGAAGCGCCGTTGGCATGTCGCAGATTTGTTGCATGGAGGAGCGCAGACACCCAGACAATCCACGGGAATCTGCGGAAATAGGCGGAAACCACACGCAATGCCAACTGGGGCTGCCAGACCCCACTAACTTATTGTAACTTAGAGAGATAGCTGGATGCCCGACGAGGATTCGAACCTCGATTGACGGAGTCAGAGTCCGTAGTCTTACCATTAGACGATCGGGCAGCGCTGCGTCGGCCAAGTAGAAACCGGCGTCCGCCCTGTCAACGGCGCGGGGCACGACCGCGTCTCG
>JANPMU010000033.1:0-2065 GCA_031427095.1 Sphingomonas sp. | reverse complement strand
CCGATGCACGGCAAGATCGCGCATGTTCGCCATGACGACAGCGGCCTGTTCAGGGGCGTGCCCTCGCCGTTCAATGCCACCCGCTATCATTCGCTGAGCGTGCCTGATCCGCGCCCACCGCTGATCGCCAACGCCTGGAGCGATGACGGGGTCGTGATGGCCGTGCGGCACACCGGTGCGCCGGTTCACGGTATGCAGTTCCATCCCGAAAGCGTCGCCAGCGAACATGGCCACGCGCTGATCGGCGCCTTCCTTGGGCTGTGCCGCGAGGTGACTTGACGCCACGCCCGGCGTTGCCTACACGTTCTCCGTTCGTTCCCTTGGAACATGGGAGGTCCCGACGATGCTCACCGCCAAACAACATGAATTGCTGCGTTTCATTCACGACCGGCTCGGCCAGACCGGGGTCAGCCCAAGCTTTGATGAAATGCGCGAGGCGCTCGCGCTCAAGTCCAAGTCGGGAGTCCACCGGCTGATTTCCGCGCTGGAAGAGCGCCAGTTCATTCGTCGCCTGCCCAACCGGGCGCGCGCGCTCGAAGTGGTCAGGATGCCCGAGGTCACGGCCCCCGCTGCCGTGGCGCCGACGATGGTCCGCACGGCGGCCAACGACACGATCGAGATTCCACTGCACGGGCGGATTGCGGCGGGCACTCCGATCGAGGCGCTGCAGGGCAGCGAAGGCTTCGCGGTCCCGGCGGCATTGCTTGGCCCGGGCGAACATTATGCGCTTGAGGTGTCGGGGGATTCGATGGTTGAGGAAGGGATTCTCGACGGCGATTTCGCACTGATCCGGCGGGTCGATACGGCGCGCGACGGTGAAATTGTGGTGGCGCTGATCGATGAGGCCGAGGCGACCTTGAAGACCTTTCGCCGCGAAGGGCAGATGATCCGGCTCGATCCCGCCAACCGCCATTATGAGGCGCAACGCTATCGTCCGGAGCAGATCACGATCCAGGGCCGGCTGGCCGGACTCATTCGGCGTTATTGAGGGAGCATTTGCCAATGGTGCGAGCGAAAAAGGCGCGGATCAATTATGTCGAGCTGCCAGCGGCCGATATGGCGGCAAGTCGCGATTTCTATGCGCAAGCGTTCGGGTGGAGTTTTGCGGACTTCGGCCCGACCTACGCCGCAACGCTTGGCGGGACGGGCGGCGGCGACGTCGATCTGGGGCTCCAGGGCGATCCGGACGAAGCTCCGTTGGCGCCCTTGCCGGTGATCGAGGTCGAGGATCTCGATGCCGCGCTCGGTGCGGTCGAGGCAGCGGGCGGGCGGATCACGCGGGCGATCTTTGCTTTTCCGGGCGGACGGCGGTTCGAGTTCGCTGATCCGGCGGGCAATGCGATGGCGGTTTCGCGCACCGACCCACGCTGAAGCGGGGTGGGCGGCGGACCGCCGGGCATCACAATTATTCGGCGGTGGTCGGGTCGATCGTTGCGCGGACGCGGGCAATGCTGTTGGCGGGCAGACCGGCGATTTCGGCATGTCTGCGAATGAGGTCCTCGCTGGGTGCGCGGTAAATGCAGTAGATCTTGTTGTCGGTGACGTAGCTGTGGACCCACTGGATTTCGGGGCCGAGATCGCGCAGCACCGTGCAACTGCCTTGCGAAGCGCCCTGCAATGCGGCGGAGTCGAGCTGGCCGGCGCCTGGCATGTCGCGTTCGATGACGAATTGGGGCATGATTGTCTCCCTCTCGAAGGGCCGGGACATAGCAGGTTCGGATCGATGTGTCAGTCCGCCCAGGGATGCGCACCAAGACGTTCAGCGACACTATCGATGCGCGGTTGACGATCGAGGCGAATCGCGAGGCCCCCGGATTTGGCGAGCGCCAGGCGGTCGAGCTTGAGCCAGCGCGGGGTGCATTGTGGCGGCAACTTGCGGTCGGCGATGACGATGTCGGCGTCGGCGCAGGCGGCGATGAACGCGTTCCAGTCCATGAAGGTCGACGACCGCGTGGCGAGGATGTGCCAGCCGCGCCCGTCACGATCGATCCGGGCGACGCACGCGTCGCGGCTGCAGCGGGCGAAATCGCTTGCGCCCAGAAAGCGCGGGTCACCGTCATAAGCC
>JANPMU010000032.1:0-19888 GCA_031427095.1 Sphingomonas sp. | reverse complement strand
GAGCCTCGGCCAGGACGTGGTTGCGCGTGGCCGTGAAGGCGTCGAGCAGGCATCGAACGCGGTTCGCAGCCTGGCCGAAGCCAAGTCGCCGACCGAATTCTTCCAGCTCCAGAGCGAACTCGCCAAGGCGTCGTTCGACCGCCTCGTTTCGGAAGGCTCGCGCCTGACCGAATCAGTGGTCAAGCTGGCCGGTGAAGCGATCCAGCCTTTGTCGAACCGCGCGTCGGCCAATGCCGAGCGGATCAACAGCTCGCTCAACGCGTAATCGTCCGGTTTCAGACGATGGAAGGCGGCCGCCCCGGAAACCGGGCGGCCGTTTTTTTGTGCCGAATGGGGATGAGCGGTCGGTTTGCCTTGCCGCAAGCGCGGTGTTTGCCATATTCTGCACGATAGCATGACACACAGAAACATCTTGATGACGGGGGACGAACCCGATCGCGGCGACGGGCTCGACGAATATGAGACCGGGGTGGCGACGCGCACACGCCCGCGGACCAAACAGCCGTCCAATTACAAGGTGCTGATGCTCAACGACGATTATACGCCGATGGAGTTTGTCGTGCTGGTCCTGCAAAAACTGTTCTCGATGGGAATCGAGGACGCCACGCGGGTGATGCTGCAGGTTCATCAGCAGGGCATCGCGGTCTGCGGGGTGTTCACTTATGAGGTCGCCGAGACCAAGGTCACCCAGGCAATGGACTTCGCGCGCGAGAACCAGCACCCGCTGCAGTGCACGCTGGAGAAGGCGTAGCGGGCCGGTGCCGCTTCAGCGAAGCTGAAACAGACTTTAGGTCAGGCGCTTGCCAGTCCGCCGCTTCCCGCTAAACCGCGACGATGGACAGCATTCACATCGTCGGCGGGCAGCGGCTCGAAGGAAAAATCCCGATTTCGGGGGCGAAGAATGCGGCGCTGACGTTATTGCCGTGCGCGCTTCTGACCGCCGAGAAACTGGTGCTGGGCAATCTGCCGCGCCTCGCCGACGTCGACAGCTTCGGTCATCTGCTCAACGGGCTGGGCGTGTCGACCAAGATCGCGGGGGTCAAGAAAGGCGAGATCGGGCGGCGGATGACGCTCAGCGCGCGCGAGATCGCATCGACCGTCGCGCCCTACGACATGGTCCGGCGGATGCGCGCCTCCATTCTGGTCCTGGGTCCGATGCTGGCGCGGGCGGGCGAAGCGACGGTCAGCCTGCCCGGCGGCTGCGCGATCGGTGACCGGCCGATTGATCTGCATTTGCGGGCGTTGGAAGCGCTCGGGGGCAAGATCGAGCTTGCCGCAGGTTATGTGAAGGCGACGGCGCCCAAGGGGAAGCTCCCCGGCGGCGATTACACATTTCCGGTGGTGTCGGTCGGCGCGACCGAAAATGCAGTGATGACTGCGGTGCTGTGCACCGGACGATCGCAATTGTTCAACGCGGCGCGCGAGCCCGAAATCGTCGATCTGTGCCATTGCCTGATCGCGATGGGGGCGAAAATCGACGGGGTCGGGTCGAGCCATTTGATCATCGACGGGGTCGAGGCGCTTCACGGCGCGACCTATGACGTGATGCCCGACCGGATCGAGGCCGGCAGCTATGCCTGCGCGGCGGGGATCACCGGGGGATCGATCGACCTGATCGGGGCCAAGGCCGAAGACATGCTGGCGATCACCAACGCGCTGGCCCAGGCGGGTTTGATGATCGAATTCCACGACCAGGGAATCAAGGTCAGCGCCGATGGGCCGTTGAAGCCACTGGCCTTGTCGACCGCGCCTTACCCGGGGTTTCCAACCGACATGCAGGCGCAATTCATGGCGATGCTGGCGATGGCCAAAGGCGAAAGCTTCCTCGAGGAAACGATCTTCGAAAATCGCTATATGCACGTCCCCGAGCTGCGGCGGATGGGCGCCGAGATCGATGTGCGCGGGCGATCGGCGATCGTCCACGGGGTCGAGCGGCTGACCGGGGCGGAAGTGATGGCGACCGACTTGCGCGCATCGATGAGCCTGGTGCTCGCCGGGCTGCGCGCCGAGGGCGAGACGTCGGTGCTCAGGGTCTATCACCTCGATCGCGGCTATGAGCGGCTCGAGGAGAAATTGAGCGCAGTCGGAGCGACGATCGAGCGGCGAAGCGCGGGGTAAGGTCCTTCCCGGCAACGCTGGGGAGGGTCTGGACAGTCAGAGCCCGTCGGCGAGGTGGAGAATCACCCCGACCAGTCCGCCGACCAGCGTCCCGTTGATCCGGATATATTGAAGGTCGCGGCCGACCGCGCTTTCGAGGCGCGCGGTGATCGTCCGCGCGTCCCATCCGCGGACCGTTTCGCTGACCAGTTTGACAATCGAGCCGCCATAGCTTGCCGCCATTCCGGCGACCGCGCGGCGGGCGAACTGGTTGATCGCGGCACGAATGCGCGGATCGGATTCGAGTGTTCCGCCCATCGAGCGAAGCACTTCACCCAATTTGCCGGCGAGCGCGGCATCGGGGTTGCGGGCGCTGCGGATGATCGCGGCGCGGCCCTTTTGCCACAAGGTGTCGAGCCATAGACCGACCGATGTATTGGCGAGCAATTCATCCTTGATCGCTTCGACCCGCGCCTGGGTTTCGGGCTTGGTCTGGAGATCGTTGGCGAGGTCGGCGAGGGCCTGTTCGATCTTGAGCCGGACCGGGTGGGCGGGGTCGGTGCCCATGTCGACGGTCAATTTGCGCAAGCCATCGACCACCGCGTCGGCAAGCTTGGTATCGAGCCCGGCGAGCTTGAGGATCCAGCTGGCGCGGTTGTGGACCATCTCGCGAATCAGCGATTCATTGGCGTCGAGCGCGCGCGCGGTCCAGCGGATCGCAGCTTCGAGCATCGGCACGTGGCGGTCCTCGTTGATCGCCGAGGCGAGCGCATGCCCGATCAGAGGCGCGACCTCCATCTGTTTGAGGCGCGACGAGACTGCGCCCTTGATGAGGCCACCGAGTCGCTCGTCGTCGAGGCTTTCGAAAATGTCGGCGATCAGCCGCGAGGCACCCTGGCGGATGCGCTGGCCATCGGCGGCCGGGGCCTGGAGGAAGCGGCCGGCGGCACCGGCGAGGTCGATGTTCCGCATTCTCCGAGCGACGACCGGAGCGACGAGGAAATTTTCCTTGAGGAAGGACGCCAGCGCTTCGCCGATGCGGTCCTTGTTGCGCGGGATGATCGCGGTGTGCGGGATCGGCAGCCCGAGCGGGTGGCGGAACAAAGCGGTGACCGCGAACCAGTCGGCGAGGCCACCGACCATTGCGGCCTCGGCAAACGCCTTGACCCAGGCGAGCCAGGGATAGTCGGATTCGAACGCGCGGGCGGCCAGGAACACCGCCGCCATGACCAGCAACAGCCCGGTCGCGGCGGCCTTCATTCCCGCAGCGCCGGGCTGAGCGGGGTTGAAACGGGATTTTGGTGCGTGGCTCATTCCGCCTCAATCACCGAACGACGGCGAAAGTTCACTCGGCAGGTTGCGCTGCGGTGCCGGGTGGCAGGTGATGGGCGCCGCCTTCAAGCATTCGACCGAACTTGCGCCCGAACCAGCGTTCGACGTCGATCGCGATCGAGAATAAGGCGGGAACGAGCAGCAAAGTGAGGATGGTCGAGAAGATCAGCCCACCGATCACCGTCACGCCCATCGGCGCGCGCCAGCTGCCGTCGCCCGACAGCGACAGCGCGATCGGCAGCATGCCAGCGACCATCGCGACCGTGGTCATGACGATCGGCTGGGCGCGCTTGTGCCCCGCCTCGAGGATCGCCTCGTCCCGTTCAACGCCCTGGTTCATCATCTCGATCGCGAAATCGATCAGCAGGATCGAGTTCTTGGCGACGATTCCGAACAGCATCAGGACGCCGATCAGCACGGGAAGTGACACAGGATTGCCGGTCAACCACAAGGCGATACCCGCGCCGAGCGGTGCCAGCAGCAGCGAGCCCATGTTGACGAACGGCGCGAGGAAGCGGCGATAAAGCAGGACCAGCACCGCGAACACCAACAGCACGCCGGCGGCGAGCGCGATCGCGAAATAATAGACCAGTTCGGCCTGCCATTTCTGTTCTCCCAGGCTCAAGCGGGTGACACCCTGCGGGAGCGCCTTCATCGTCGGAAGTTCGTCGATTTTCTTCCACGCATCGCCGGTGACGAGCCCGGGAGCAAGGTCGGCGCCGACCGCGATCCGGCGCACCTGGTTGGTGCGTTGAACGGTGGTCGGGCCCGCGCCGAACCCGATTTCGGCGACCGCCTTCAGCGGGACCGATCCGCCATTGGCAGTGGGAACGGGGAGGTTTTCGAGCGTGGCAAGGTCGCGCCGGCTGTTTTCGGACAATGCGACGGTGATCGGCACCTGACGGTCCGAGAGCGAGAATTTGGCGCTGTTCTGGGCGATGTCGCCAAGCGTCGCGATGCGGATCGTCTGACCGAGTGCCGCAGTCGTAACGCCAAGGTCGGCCGCAAGGTCGAAGCGCGGCTTGATCAGGATTTCCGGACGGACGAGGTCGCCCATCACACGCGGCGCGCGCAAGTCGGGCAGGGTCTGCATCTCGTCGGAAATCTTGTTGGCGACCGCAAGCAGCTTGACCGGATCGTCGCCGCCGAGGAACAGCATGATGTCGCGCCCGCCGCCGCCGCCGGGTCCGCCGCCGCTCTGACTCTGGAAATTGACGCGCGCATCGGGGATCGCCGATAGTTGCGAACTGAGCGAGCGCTCGAATTCGGTGCTGGTCTTCTTGCGATCCGTCTTGAGCACGATGTTGAGATTGCCGGCGCCGACGAACACGCGCTGGAACACGCGGTCGACGTCGGGATCTTGCTCGATGATCTGCGCGGCGTGCGCGGTGACCGCTTCCGATTGCTTGAGGGTCGAACCCGGCGGCATCCCGATGCGGACATTGGAGAAATCGAGGTTGAGCGGCGGCTGGAAGGTGATCGACAGTTGCGAGAAGACCAGGACCGTCATGCCCAACGCGGCGAAGCTGGCAACGACCGCTGCCCAGCGATGGCGCAGGGTCCATCTCAGAATGTCGAGATAGCCGCCCATCGTGCGTCCCGCAGCGTGCGGCTGTACCCCATGCGCGCGGAGGAAATAGGCCGCGAGCAACGGCGTGATCATCCGCGCGACGAACAGACTCATCATCACCGAAATGACGACGGTGTAGCCGAAGCTCTTGAAGAATTGCCCCGAAATACCAGGCATCAGCGCGACAGGCAGGAACACCGCAACGATCGCCGCAGTGGTGGCGAGTACGGCAAGCCCGATCTCGTCGGCGGCGTCGATCGAGGCTTCGTAGGCAGTCTTGCCCATACGCATGTGGCGGACGATATTCTCGATCTCGACGATCGCATCGTCGACCAGCACGCCCGCGACCAGGCTCATGGCGAGCAGCGACAGGCCATTCAGGGTAATCCCCATCAGGCTCATGAACCAGAACGCCGGGATCGCCGATAGCGGGATGGCGAGTGCCGAAATCATCGTCGCCCGGAAGTCCCGGAGGAACAGCAGGACGACCAGCACCGCGAGTACGGCACCTTCGACCAGGCCCAACATCGCCGAGGTATATTGGTCCTTGGTATATTGGACCTGGTTGACGATCTCGACAAAGCGGACGCGCGGATTTTCCTTCTCGATCTTGCGCAACTCGGCCCAGCCGAGGTCATAAGCGGTGACTTCGGACGCGCCCTTGGAGCGCTGGACGTTGAAGCTGATCACCTGTCGCCCGTCCAATTTGGCGATCGTGCGCTGTTCCGAATACGCGTCCTTGATCTGGGCGATATCGACCAGCCGGACGGTGCGACCGCCGGGAACCGGGATCTGGGTCTGGGAAAGCTGATACGCGTCGCTGGCATTGCCGAGCACGCGTACCGATTGTTCGGAACCAGCGATTTCGGCGCGGCCGCCCGCCGCGTTGAGGTTGGTCTGGCGAAGCTGGGCGTTGACCTGGGCTGCGGTGATGCCCTGCGCCTGGAGTGCTGCGGGGTCGAGGATGACCCGAATCTGACGGTCGACGCCGCCTTCGCGCGTGACTGCGGCGACGCCTTCGACACCGAGCAGTCGTTTCGCGACATTATTGTCGACGTACCACGACAGCTCCTCAAGGCTCATGTCGGTCGTCTCGGCGGCGACATAGAGGATCGGGTCGCCGGAAATATCGACGCGCTCGATGATCGGCTCAAGGATACCGTCAGGAAGGTCGCCGCGGATCTGCGCCATGGCGTCGCGGATGTCGTTGACCGCGCGATCGGTCGGGGTACCGATGTCAAATTGGACAAATGTATTGCTATTGCCTTCGCGCACCGAACTATTGATCTCGTCGACGCCATTGACCCCGCGGATTGCCGATTCGACGCGTTGGGTGATCTGCGTTTCCATCTCCGACGGCGCCGCGCCGGGCTGGACCACCGTCACCGACGCCGCAGGAAAATCGATGTCAGGGTTGTTGTTGACGTCCATCGACATGAACGCCAGGATTCCGGCGAGCAGGAGCCCGATGAACAGGACGATCGGCGGAACCGGATTGCGGATGCACCAGGATGAAATGTTGCGGAAGTTCATGGGTCAGGCGTTCCGGGCTTAACGGGCGCTGGCGGCGGCGGCGCGTTTCGGCACGACCTTCTGACCGGGGTTGAGGAACGGCCCGGCGGACAGCACGACCGCTTCCTGGCCCGACAGGCCCTCGACGATCGTCACGCCGGCATCATCGACATTGCCGACCTTGATCGCGCGACGCTCAACAAGGTTCTTGTTGTTGATGATATAGACATAATTGCCGTCTTCGTCGCTCAGCACGGCGCTTTGCGGGAGCAAGGGCGCGGTCGTCGCCCCGGCGGAAATGCGCGCTTCGGCGAAACCGCCGGGGCGGATCGACGGGTCGTAAGGGATGGCGATCTTGACCTCGCCCTGACGCGATTGCGGGTCAATCACCGGCGATACCTGCCACACCGAACCGGCGAAGCTGCGATCGAGGCCGAGCGGCGTGACGGTGGCGGGGAGGCCGACGCGGATCAAAGACAAATCCTGCTGCGACAGCGCCGCGCGCATTTCCATCTCGCCGCCGCGCGCAAGGCGGAACAGCCCGCCGGCGCCAGCGCTGACGACCTGCCCGACTTCGACCGAGCGCGACAGGATCAGCCCGCTGGTCGGTGCGCGGATGTCGAGCCGGCCGATGCGCGCCCGGCTCGCGCCCAACTGGGCCTGGGCAACCCGCACCCGGGCCGCCGCCGAATCGCGCGCGGCGCGCTTGCGATCAAGGTCGGCCTTGGAAACAAATCCGCGACCGACCAGCGCCTGCGACCGGTCAAGCTCGTTCTGGGCAAGCGCGGCATCGGCGCGCGCGGCGGAAATTGAAGCCGACAATTGCGCCGCCTCCTGACTTTGCACCGATCGATCGATCGAGGCGAGCGTCTGGCCCTGGCGCACCCAGCTTCCGGCATCGACATAAACCCGGGTGACCAGACCGCCTTCGCCGGCGACCCCGACCGGCTGGTCGCGGCGGGCGGCAAGCGCGCCGCTGGCGGTAATCGTCCGCGCAACCTGGCTGCGCCCGGGGACGACCACGGTCACGGTCGGGACCTGGCCGCCGCGCCCGCCGCCGTCCGCCGCGAGAGATGCGGCGGGGTCATCCTTGCCGCCGCTCATCAGCATGACGACCAATATAACCGCGAGCAGTGCGATCACCACGGCGGCAACGATGATCCTGCGCCGCCGACGCTGAACGCCATCAACCACGACCAGCGTGTCCGATGAGTGAAATCCCGTTTCCCTGTTCATCCGCAACATTCTTTCGCCCTGGTCGCTTTATCGCAGTGGTCGCTTAATCGCACTGTCCCGCTCCAACTGTATTACGCTAACAAGTCACCGACTGCAACACAGAGGCCGATGGACTATCCACGCCAATGCTTTTTCGACCAACGACGGCACTTGTCATGCGAACCGGCGTTGGCGCACTAAGTCGAGGTTTGCGGCGCCATCGGGCCGCGCCACAGGGAGTGAGAAGATATGATCGAATCCTATGGAATTCTCGGCTGGATCGTAATCGGTCTGATCGCCGGCGGGATCGCCAAGCTGCTGATGCCGGGCAAGGACCCTGGCGGGTGCATCATCACGATCTTGCTGGGAGTGGCCGGAGCGTTGCTCGCCGGGTTCATCGGCAAGTCGATCGGCTGGTATAATGAGGGCGAAGCCGCGGGCTTCATCGCCGCGATTATCGGCGCCTTCCTGATCCTGCTGTTGTATCGCCTGATCATGCGCCGCCGTTAACCCGACGCGCGTCCGTAACGATCGTTCATCCGCGAGCCATCGCGGTGCGCTCAGCGTGCCGCGCAATGGCTTAATCACAGGACTGGATTGAATATGATGCGCAAGTCGATTTTTGCAGCGCTGGCCCTGGTCGGCGCGAGTCTTCCGGCCATGGCCCTGGCGCAAAGCGTGACGACCATTGCCCAGCCGATCAGCGGAACCCGGCTCGACATCAGTGCGACCGGCGAAGTCACCCGCATACCCGATATCGCCATTATCTCGGCCGGGGTCACGACCCTCGACAAGACCGCGACCGGGGCGATCGAGCAGAATGCGGCGCAGATGGAGCAAGTGAGGGCGGCGCTGAAGCGGGCCGGGATCGCCGAGCGCGACATCCAGACCAACAGTTTCAACCTCAATCCCGAATATCGCTACGAAAATAATCTTCCGCCGGTGCTGACCGGTTATCGTGTGTCGAACCAGGTCAGTGTGCGCTTTCGCGATATCAAGGCGACCGGCAAGATCCTCGATGCGCTGGTCGCGCAGGGAGCAAACCAGATCAACGGGCCGAGCCTGACGATCGACAAGCCCGAGCAGGCGATGGACGAGGCGCGGGTCAAAGCGATCGCCGTCGGCCAGGCGCGCGCCGAGCTCTATGCGCGCACGCTGGGCAAGAAAGTGGTGCGGATGCTGTCGATCAGTGAATCGGGCGGATATTCGACTCCGCCGCCGATAATGATGCGCGCGACAATGGCCGATAGCGCCGCCAAGACCGCGATCGATCCGGGCGAACAGCAGCTTTCGGTCAGCCTATCGATGAGCTTCGAGCTTCAGTAGAGTCGTATTTGCTCGCCGGTGCTCGAGCGAGCGCGTTGTTTGATGCTCGCTGACGCTCGAGCCCGCACCGGCCCGCTCCCCCACCCGCCCACCCGCTCAGTATATTCTATGGGTAGCCGGGTGGGGGAGCGGGCCGGTGCGGGCTTGCGCACACGGACTCCGCAGGCTGGTGCGCCCTTCGGAAACAACAGACTCCCAAGCAAAAGGGCCGCGCAGCGGGTGCTGCGCGGCCCTTCGTTTTCGCGTTCGCGTCGCGGGTTTAGCGGACCGAGCCGCGGCGGACGAGATTGACCACCGCCAGCAGGATCACCGCACCGAGCAGTGACCACAGGATGTTGGTCAGGTCGAGCGGGTTGCTGTTGTTGATGTTGCCGCCGCCAAGAATGAGGCCGGCGATGACGGCGCCGACGATGCCGACGACGACGTTGAGGATGATGCCTTGTTGACCGTCAGTTTTCATGATGAGGCTGGCAAGCCAACCCACAATACCACCAACGATCAGCCAAATAATGAAACCCATGAGCTTCCCTCCTGTTTCGTGGCCGCCAATGGATTACGCGGCGACCTTCCGGCATCTAGACGCGTGATGCCCGCGTCTTGTTCCGGATTTGGGGAGGCCTGTCTAGTGTCGGGTGCGAAACATTCGCCCATGCCTAAAGTCGGCACGGGTGGAACAATGGTAGCGATACGTCTCAGTAACGTTGCTGGCGTTCGTAAACGTCGCGGTAATGCTGGATGCGGGTAACGCGAAGCCCGGGCATTCCGCTGCGGTCGACCGCGCGCTGCCAGCTGGCGAATTCCTCGAGACTGAGGGTGTAGCGCTGGCACGCTTCGTCGACGCTCAACAAACCGCCGGTCACTGCAGCGACGACTTCGGCCTTGCGGCGAACGACCCAGCGCGTGGTCGAAGGCGCGGGCAGGCTGGCGAGCGTCAGCGGTTCGCCGAGAGGCCCGATGACCTGTGCTGGTCGAATTTTCTGATTCTCGAGCATTTCGTTGTCAAACCCATATGGAAGCGTGTCGATGGCTCTGTTATTAATTCAGGGCGTTAAAGATATTCTGAAACGTGCTGGTAAACGGCCCGCTCATTCTTCCTTACCGTTGCTTAACCCTGTTTTCGGGAATCGATTGGTGAGGGACTGACCAGCGAACGCGCCGCCAAGCCGCTGCGAAGCGTTGCGCCAGCCTTCGCTGGCCGAAAGATAGCAGGCGATCGCGCGCTGGCGGTCACGGGCGCTTAATTGCGCTTGCTGCCCGGCCAGTTCGACAAGCAGCAGCGACACGTCGAGCGACGGTGCGGCTTCGCCACTGAAATCCCCTTCGAAACGCGACAAATTCGAACCCCTTGCGGTGTCACTATGGTGTCATCACTAGCGATCAGGGGTGAACTTCGGGTAAAGACGCCGTCATGCCCGTTGATTTCGGCCTTGCCCGCGCGCCCGAGACGGCGCGGATCGTTGTCGCCATGTCGGGCGGGGTCGACTCGTCGGTCGCCGCCGCGCTGGCGGTCAGGTCGGGTGCCGAAGTGATCGGGGTCACGCTCCAGCTCTATAATCATGGCGAAGCGGTCAAGCGCACCGGCTCATGCTGCGCGGGGCAGGACATCTATGATGCCAAGCGGGTCGCCGACGGGCTCGACATTGCCCATTATGTGCTCGATTATGAAACTCGCTTTCGGACCGGCGTGATCGACAAGTTCGCCGACGAATATGCACTGGGGCGGACCCCGGTGCCCTGCGCGTTGTGCAACCAGGGGGTCAAGTTCGTCGATCTGATCGCGTTTGCGCGCGAACTTGGTGCCGATTGCCTGGCGACCGGTCATTATGTGCGGCGGGTGGTCAATGCCACCGGGAACGAGGGCAGGGGGCGGGTCGAGCTGTGGAAGGGCGCGGACCCGGCACGCGACCAGAGCTATTTCCTCTATGGAACGACCGCCGAGCAGCTCGATTTCCTCCGCTTTCCGGTGGGCGACTTGCCCAAGTCGGAGGTGCGTCGGCTGGCCGAGGAGGCAAAGCTCGACGTCGCAGCCAAGCCCGACAGCCAGGACATCTGCTTCGTTCCGGACGGGGATTATGCCAGCCTGGTCAAGACGCTGCGCCCCGAAACCGCTGCCCCGGGCGAGATTGTCGGAATGGATGGCGCGGTGCTCGGACGGCATGAGGGCGTGGTCCATTTCACCATCGGCCAGCGGCGCGGGATCGACATCGGCGGGCAGGCCGAGCCGCTTTACGTGGTGCGGATTGATCCCGAAACGCGCCGCCTGGTCGTCGGTCCCCGCCGCGCGCTGGCCATCGGCGCGGCGCGGGTCGAAGGCCTCAACTGGCTCGCCGAGGACCAAAGCGACGTCGAAGCCAAGGTCCGCAGCCTGGCGAAGCCGGTCAGCGCGCACTGGGACGGCGAGCGAGTGGAGTTTGCCGCCCCCGAATATGGCGTCGCACCGGGTCAGTCGGCGGTGTTCTATGATGGCGAGCGCCTGTTAGGCGGCGGCACGATCGTCGCGACCCAAGCGGTGGCGATGGACGAGAAAGCGGTCGCGGCGTAGATTGTTCATGGCCGCAATCGGCGGGAAAGCGGAAGTTTGAATCCGTCCGGCGCGATTGGTTTAGCGTGCGACTGGCAGGTCGGAACTCCAGCCGTCAATGGCCACCCGCCATTTACCGTCGGGGTCGTGGTGGAAGATGTTGACTCCTTTGCCCTTGTCTCCCGTGACTACACCCGTCTTCTTGTCGGTGTCGGTCGACACGTACGTGTAGCGCTCGAACGCCCAATCGCCGCTGACGGTAAAGCCGAGCGAGGTCTTTTCCCACCTGGTCTGATATGCGCCGAAATAAGCGGCCACCCATTTGCGGACCGCGTCTTTTCCGACGATTTCAGCTTCGTGCGGGGCCTGATAGACGATGTCGTCGGTCAGCACGGCCATCAGCTTCTCGGTGTCATTGCTGTTGATCGCCGCTACGTAAGCGCCGTGGGCCGCCGCTTCGACAGCCTTCGTGTCGCTCGGCAAATTAGCCTGCGAACAAGCGCCAACAGTCAATGCCAGCGCCGCGATCAATATCTTGCTTCGTGTCATTTCCATCCCTCCGCTCACACAGCCCTTCATACGACACGTGCGCATGTCCACAATGGATCGCAAGCGGATATCAGGGACTATAGCTGGAAATGACCCTCGATCACCGTGACAGCCCGGCCGCCGAGAATGACGCGGTCTCCCGCCATGCGGCATTGCAGTAGCCCGCCGCGCATGCTGGCCTGGATCGCGCTGAAATAAGTTCGGCCGAGGCGCGGCGCCCAGAACGGGACGAGCGCGGCGTGGGCCGAGCCCGTCACCGGATCTTCGTCGATGCCATGGTAAGCGGCGAAGACGCGGCTGGCGATGGCGTGGTCGTCGCCCGGCGCGGTGACCATGACCAGCTTGTCGATCCGGGCGAGCACGGCGAAATCGGGGGTGACGGCGCGGACCGCCGTTTCATCGCGCAACAGGACGATCGCGGCGCCATTCCCGCCGGTACCGGTGAAAACTTCGCCTTCGACCCCGAGCGCGGCAAGCAAAGCGGGGTCGGTGGCGGGTTCGACCAAGGCGGCGGGCAAGTCGAGCATGAGCATGTCATCGTCGCGGGTAACGGTGAGGATGCCCGAACGCGTGGCGAAACGGATGATTTTGCCCATCAGCAATATATGTGCCGATGCAAGTGTTGCATGACCGCACAGATCGACCTCGACGGTCGGGGTGAACCAGCGCAGATGATAATCGGCTTCGGCGCTGTCCGATGGGACCGCAAACGCGGTCTCGCTGAGATTATTCTCGGCCGCGATCGCCTGGAGCGTCGAATCATCGAGCCAGGCATCAAGTGGCATCACCGCCGCCGGGTTGCCGGTGAACGGCCGCTCGGCGAAGGCGTCGACCTGGAAGAAGGGCAGGACCGCCATCAGATTTTCTCGGTCAGAACGGACGGCAGCATCGTCTCGCGGTCGGTATGTCCCTCGGGGTCGAGGTGGATGAGGATTTCGGTCGCGGGGAAGCGCCGCTGAAGCGCCTCTTCGACCAGGTCCATGCGATCATGTGCATCTCGGACGGTCCAGTCGCCGGGCACCCAGACGTGGAACTGGACGAAATGGTTGGAGCCGCTGGTCCGGGTGCGCAGGTCGTGAAGCCCGGCGAGTTCGGGAAAATCGGCGGCGGCGGCGAGGAAGGCGGCGCGCTGCGCCTCCGGCCATTCGCGGTCCATCAACTGGTCGATCGCGCGCGACGAGGAACGCCACGCGCCGAGCAGCAGCCATGCGGCAATGAGCAGGCCGAACAGCGCGTCGGCGCCGACCATCCGGGCATATTGCTCGAGCGCGAGTGCGGCAATGACCGAACCGTTGAGCAGCAAGTCGGACTGGTAGTGGAGCCGGTCGGTGGCAATCGCGACCGAGCCGGTGCGCGCGACGACGTGGCGCTGATAGGTGATGAGGGCAAGGGTCACCGCGATCGACACGATCGACACGACGATGCCGAGTTCGGCCGAGCCGGTCTGGGCGCCGCTGATCAGCCGCTGGCCCGAGCGGAACGCGATCCATCCCGCCGAAAGGGTGATGAGGACGATCTGGAACAAAGCGACCAGCGCCTCGGCCTTGCCGTGCCCGAAGCGGTGATCACTATCGGCCGGCAAAGCGGCGATGCGGACCCCGGCGAGCGTGACGAGGCTGGCGATGAGGTCGAGCCCGGTATCGGCAAGACTGCCGAGCATGGCCATCGATCCGGTCGCGAGCGCGGCCCACGTCTTGAGTGCGAGCAGCACGATCGCGGCTGAGACGCTGGCGATGGCGGCGCGGGTCGACAGCTTCGAACGCTCGGCCTGATGGTCGTGGTACAGGCTCATGGGTAGAGCAGGCTTTCGGACCAGCCGGCGCCGTTGCGGACGAACAGGCGGCGCTCGTGGAGGCGGTGGGCACGGTCGTTCCACAATTCGATTCGCTCAGGCGTGACGCGAAAGCCCGACCAATGTGGCGGCCGGGTGATGTCGGCGCCGTCGAAGCGGGTACGCATCGCCTCGAAGCGGGCTTCGAAAGTGGCTCGGTCGGGAAGCGGGCGGGACTGGTCCGAGGCCCAGGCGCCGAGCCGGGAATCGCGGGCGCGGGTCGCGAAATATACGTCGGCCTCATCGTCGCTGACCGCGCTGACCGGACCATCGATGCGGACCTGTCGGCGCAGCGACTTCCAGTGGAACAGCAGCGAGGCGTAAGGGTTGGCGGCGAGTTCGCTGCCCTTGCGGCTGTCGAGGTTGGTGTAAAAGACGAAGCCGCGCGCATCATGACCCTTCAGCAGGACCATGCGGACCGAAGGGCGACCGGCGGCGTCGGCGGTGGCGAGCGCCATCGCTTCGGGGTCGTTGGGCTCGCTGGCGCGGGCCTGCGCGAACCAGGCATCGAACAGTTCGAAAGGATCGTCGGCCATCGCGCTTCCCCTTGGCGCGATGCGCGGCCCAAGTCGAGATCAGCCGGACATGATCGTGAAGTAAATCGCGTAGAAAATCACCCAGACGATGCCGAGAATGATCAGTCGTGCGCGCATCGATAGCCAGCCGGAGAGGAGATGGCCGATGCCTGCGCTGAGCAAGCAGACGGCGAGGAACCGGGGCAGGCGGACCAACGGGGTCATCGCGACCAGGCGCAGGATCGGCTCATGCTGCGCGGCGGCGGCCAGCACGTAGAGTTTGTATGGAGTGCCGGTGAGCGCGCCGTGGAGCATCCCGCGATAGCCGTGGGTGGCGAAATCGACAGCGGTGAGGATGACCAGGGGCGCGTCGATCGCCGGCAGTGCGAGCATGGCGCGCGTCGCGCCCATCGGGTCGAAGCTCGCCCAGACATAGGTCCATGCCCCGCCGACCGCCGCACCGAGCGCAGCGAACAGGGCGGCGAGCGCGGCGCTGCGCCAGCCAAAGCGCACCGCGATGACGCTGATCGGAATGTCGGCGACGAGGAACCACAGGATCGCCTCGGCTCCGCCCCACAGTGCGGCAATCCACAGCACGGCCTCAGACCGCGTAGAAATAATTGACGAGGTGGAAGAACAATGGCGCGGCGAAGGTCACCGAATCCATCCGGTCGAGCGCGCCGCCATGCCCCTGGATCATCCCGCCCCAGTCCTTGACCCCGAGCGATCGCTTGACCGCCGACAGGACCAGTCCGCCGAAGAAGCCGGCGAGGACGATTGCCAGCGCGAGTCCGGCCGCTTCGAGCGGCGAGAAGGGCGTGATCCACCATAGTCCCGCGCCCGCCGCCGTCGCGGCAAGGCCTCCCCCGACGAGGCCCTCAAGCGTCTTCGACGGACTGACGTGGGGCGCGATGGAGGTTTTGCCGAACAGCTTGCCGGCGACATATTGGAGGACATCGCTCAATTGCACGACGGTGATGAGGAAGAACAAAAGATAGAAGTTCTGCTGACCGGGAATGTTGAGGATGAGCAGCGCCGGAGCGTGGCTGATGCAGAAGACGGTGAGCATCAATGCCCATTGGATCTTGGCGGTGCGCAGCAGGAAATCCTCGGTCTCGCCCTTGATGACGGAGAGAACGGGAAGGAGGAGGAAGGCATAGACCGGGATGGCGATGGTCAGCATCGACAGCCAGCCGTCCCATACCAGCCAATATTGCAGCGGGATGAAGAGGTAGAAAGCGGCGGCGACGGCGCGGTGGTCCGACGGGCGGGTCGGGGTGAGCGAAATAAATTCGCGCAAACAATAAAAGCTGACCAGACTGAACAGCAGGATCGTGATCAGTTTGCCGAAGGTGAAGGCGAGCGCGAAGATCGCCACCATCACCCACCACGCCTTGATCCGCGCGTTGAGGTTGGCGACGGTGGCGTGGCCGGCTTCGCTGGTGGTCCGGCGCGCGAGGATGAAGCCGATGAGCGAGGCAATCAGCAGGATCGCGACGACCCCGCCGAACAGCAGCAGCATCCTGGGATCGAGGTTGGCGATCATGCCAGCGCGACCACCGCCGCGCGGGCGCGGGCGGCGAAATCGGGCTTGGTCTCACCGGGCTCAAGCGCGATCGGAGCGCCGAAGCGGACCGCGCAGATGATCGGGGCGGGCAACAGGCTGCCCTTGGGCAAGGCGCGGCGGAGATTGTCGAGGAATACGGGCACGAGTTCGACCCCTGGATTAGCCTCTGCGAGGTGAAACAGACCGGGCTTGAACGCGCCGGGCAAGCGATCGAAGGCGCGGGTGCCTTCGGGAAAGATGATCAGCGATTCGCCTTTGGCCAGCACTGCATTGAGCGGGGCGAGGGGGCCGCCCTTGGTCCGCTTGCCGTCGCGGTCGATGAGCACCCCGTTGAGCACTTCGCAGGCGATATGACGGCGGATGCGACCCTTGCCCCAATAATCGGCGGCGGCGACCGGATGAGTCGTTTTGCGGAGTGCGGGAGGAAGCGCGGCCCACAGCAGGATCGTATCGAGATGACTCGAATGATTGGCGAAATAGATCCGCTGGCGCTGCGACGGGTGGGTGCCGATCCATACACCATGGCCACCAACCAGAAAGCGGGTGAGACCGATCAGCAAGGTGCGGATCATGGCGCGCCCTTGAGAATATGTGCGAGGCGGCGCAGACGCAGCGCGATGGTCACGGCAGTGCCGGCGACGATGATCGCGAGCCCCAGCGGGACCCAGGTCGGATGATCGCCAACGAACGTCTGGCTGAAGCCGGCCAGCGCGGTCAGCGTCAGCGCCGCCATCCGATGCGGCTTGGCCATGGGTCCGCCGAAATCCTGCGCAAACCCGAGCGAACCGCCGAGAAGCCGCACATAAGCGCAAATCGCCGCGAGCAGGGCCGCCGCCCAGCCGAGTGCAGGGATCGACGCAAAACCGAAGGCGACAAGCAGCAGGCTATCCTCGATCCGGTCGGGAAATTCGTTCCAGATTGCGCCGGTCGGCGATCCGCGCTGTCCTTCGACCGCGACCAGCCCGTCGAGCATGTTGGCGAGCAGGCGAAGCTGGATACAGAAGGCGGCAAGCAGGAAGAAGGACGGGTTTTCGCCGCCCTTGATCGCCGCCCACGCCCCAAGCACGGCGATGAGGATGCCGAGCAGCGACACCTGATTGGCGCTGATCCCGGTGCGTAGCAACAGGCCGGTCGCGCTTTTGGCCCAGCCGGTGGTCCGCGACTTCAGCGGTCGCCGATTGGACAAGTCCGGTGCTGGCTCCATATTCCCCCCGGTCCGTGATTGGCACAGCGGTTTTCGCTTGAACAGACGCGTTGCGCTGGAATGACGGCGAATTTTGCGCCAAGTGGCGACACGGCTTCGAGGGAATGAACGATTGGCGATGGATCTGTATCAACGGCTGGGGATCAAGCGCGGGGCGAGCGAGACCGAGGTCAAGAAGGCCTATCGGAGCCTCGCCAAGCAGCTCCATCCCGACCGCAATCAGGATAATCCCAAGGCGGCCGAGCGCTTCGGCCAGATCACCAGTGCCTATGATATCCTGTCCGACAAGGACAAGCGCGCGCGCTATGATCGCGGCGAGATCGACGAGGATGGTAATCCCAAGTCGCCGTTCGGTGGCGGCGGCTTCGGCGGGGGTGGCGCAGGCCCACGCCCCGGCGCCGGGGGCCCGGGCGGTTTCGAAGGATTCCCCGGAGGGTTTGAGGGAGGCGGCACCACCGCCGACCTCAGCGACCTGTTCGAGGGCCTGTTCGGCGCGGGCGGACCGGCTGGCGCCCGGCGCGGGGGCTTCGGCGGGCGGACGCGTGCGCCGCGCAAAGGCGCCGACGTCGCTTACCGGCTGAAAGTGCCGTTTATCGATGCCGCGACGCTGACGCCGCAGCGGGTGACGCTGGCGGGCGGGGCGACGATCGATTTGAAGCTGCCCAACGGAGTCGAGGAGGGGACCAAGATCCGCCTTGCCGCAAAGGGCGAGCCAGGACCCGCGGGCGCCGGCGACGGCATCGTGACGATCGCGATCGCGCCGCATCCGTTTTACGTTCGCGAGGGCCATGACATCAGGCTGACGCTTCCGGTAACGCTGAAGGAAGCGGTGCTGGGCGGCAAGGTGCGCGTCCCGACGCCCGAAGGCGCCGTGATGCTGACCATCCCCAAGGGCAGCAGCTCGGGCAAAGTGCTGCGGCTGAAAGGCCGGGGCTTCACCGACAAGGTCGGCAAGCGCGGCGATTTGCTGGTGAGCCTCGAGATCGACATTCCGACCGGCGATGCCGCGCTCGAGACGTTCATCGAGGGCTGGGACGGCGGCGGCAACCCGCGCGTGGCGCTCGGGTTGTAGTCTCGTCCATGCAGGAACAGCACCCCCTCTCGCCCGAAGACCGGCGTAAGCGCCAGGCCGCCGAGACCGCGGCTTATGGCCCCGATGTCGTCGAACAGATTTACCAGCCGCCGACCCCGTGGGAAATCGTCAAGCGCGTCTCGATCGGGGTCTATAATGACGGCTTCATCCACGCCGGGAATCTGGCGTATCTGGCGATTCTGGCGCTATTTCCGTTCTTTATCCTGGCGACCGCAATCGCGCAATTGCTCGGCCAATCGGCGGATGGCCAGAAAACCGTCGCTTCGGTGCTGTCCAAACTGCCGCCGCAGGTCGCCGAGGTGCTTGCCGGGCCGGTCACCGAGGTGCTGACCGTTCGCACCGGGCCGTTATTGTGGTTCGGCGCGGCGGTCGGGCTGTGGACCGCAGCGAGCTTCATCGAGACCATCCGCGACATTATGCGCCGCGCTTATGGGGTCAAGTTCAGCGCGCCGTTCTGGACCTACCGCCTGGGGTCGATCGCGTTGATCCTGGTCGCGGTGTTCGTGCTGATGATGGCGTTCGGCGCGACCGTGGCGTTGACCTCGGTCCAGCATGTCGTGGTCGCGCGGCTGCCGGGCTCGCAAGGACTGGCGACCGAGCTTGGTGTCTATCGGATCGCCCCCGCGATCGCTTTGTTCGTCACCTTTTACTTTACCTTCCTCGCGCTGACCCCGTCGCGCTATCGCAAAGTCTCCTGCCGCAAATGGCCCGGCGCGTTGCTGGTCACCGCCTGGTGGCTGGCGACCGCCGAATTGCTGCCCGCAGCGCTCAGCCTGCTCGGTGGCTATGAAATCACCTATGGCAGCCTCGCCGGAGTGATGATCGCTTTGCTGTTCTTCTTCCTCATCGGGCTTGGCGTGGTCACCGGGGCCGAGCTCAACGCCGCGCTGGCGGATTCGGGCGGCCACGCGCTAAAGGGCGAAGTCTATAGCGGGCCGTTCGTCGCCGAGCTCGAGGTCGACGAGCCCGCGCCCGACGAGGATGTCGTCAACGAATTTCAGGGGGTCAAGACATGAGCGGTTTGATGGCTGGGAAGCGCGGGCTGATCATGGGCCTCGCCAACGACAAGTCGCTCGCCTGGGGGATTTCGAAGCGCCTCGCGGACGCGGGCGCCGAGCTGGCCTTCAGCTACCAGGGCGAGGCGCTGGGCAAGCGGGTTCGCCCGCTCGCCGCCGAAGTGGGCAGCGACCTGGTGGTCGAATGCGATGTCGCCGACATGGGGAAACTCGACCAGACGTTCGACGCAATTGGCAAGCGCTGGGACGGGCTCGACTTCGTCGTCCACGCGATCGGTTTCTCCGACAAGAACGAGCTTCGCGGCGGCTATGTCGACACCAGCCTCGACAATTTCCTGATGACCATGAACATCTCGGTCTACAGCTTCTGCGCGGTCGCCCAGCGTGCGCGGCGGATGATGAAGCCCGGCGGATCGCTGTTGACCCTGAGCTATTATGGCGCCGAAAAAGTCATCCCGCATTACAACGTCATGGGCGTCGCCAAGGCGGCGCTCGAAACCAGCGTCAAATATCTCGCCGCCGACCTCGGCCCCGAAGGAA
>JANPMU010000031.1:0-20159 GCA_031427095.1 Sphingomonas sp. | reverse complement strand
CGCGTGATCGACCACATTCAGCAGGCGGGCGTTGATCTCGTCGCGCTTCGACAATGTCTCGTCGAGGTCCATCGATCCCATCACCGTGCGCAAATTGGTCGTCGAGAGCGCCATGATCGCGACGTAGAGGTCGCTCACCTCGTAAGCCGCCTTGGCCGCGTCGAGCACCTGGAAAAACACCACCCCGTCGACCGCGACCATCGCATTGTCCTTGGTGATGATTTCCTGTCCTGGAATATCAAGTACCTGCTCCATCATGTTGATTTTGCGTCCAACCCGGTAAAAGAACGGCGGGACGAAGTTGAACCCCGGCTGGGCTACGCGGACGAAGCGCCCGAAATGCTCGATCGTGTAGCGATAGCCCTGGTGGACGATCTTGACGCCCATCATCACGAACATCAGAACAAGCACCGCGACGAAAATCATGAAAGTGGTCAGCATCGAAATTTTCCCCTGATTGAACGGCATGATGCGACGGGAGCGCGCCCGGTGGAAGGAAAATATGCGCTGCGGGACGCAAGCTCGGGTTCCGCAGCCAGAAGCGTGCCCGGTCGCGCCCCCCGTCACGCCCCTTGGCGAATCGCGCCATCACTGGCATGGGCGCGCATGGCCGAACTCCTCGACACTCCCGACATCCCTTTGGGGCTCACGTTCGACGACGTGCTGCTGCTTCCGCTCGCATCGGCGATTTTGCCCAGCCAGGCCGAAACCCGCAGTTTCCTCACCCGCGAGATTCCGCTCAACATTCCCTTGCTGTCGTCGGCGATGGACACGGTCACCGAAGTCGACATGGCGATCGCGCTTGCCCAGCTTGGCGGGATCGGCGTTCTCCACCGCAATTTGACCCTCAACGAGCAAGCGGCGGCGGTCCGGGCGGTCAAACGGTTCGAAAGCGGGATGGTCGTCAACCCGATCACGATGACTCCCGACCAGACTTTGGCCGAAGCGTTCGAGCTGATGAAGGCCAATCGCATCAGCGGAATCCCGATCGTCGAATCGACAGGGAAGTTGGTCGGGATCTTGACACACCGCGATGTCCGCTTCGCCGAAAATCCGCTCCAGCCGGTGCGCGAACTGATGACCCACGACAATCTCGCGACGGTGCCGATCGGCACCAGCCAGGAAGATGCCCGCCGGATCCTCCATCAGCGCCGGATCGAGAAATTGCTGGTGGTCGACAAGAACCGGCATTGCGTCGGGCTGATCACCGTCAAGGATATTGAGAAATCGGTCGCCTCGCCGCTGGCCACCAAGGATAGCGAAGGGCGCCTGCGGGTTGCCGCCGCGACCACCGTCGGCGATTCGGGCTTTGCGCGCAGCGAGGCGCTGATCGACGCCGGGGTCGACTGTATCGTCATCGACACCGCCCACGGCCATAATATCGAGGTCGCGCGCGCGGTCGAACGGGTCAAGGCCTTGTCCAGCGCGGTCCAGGTCGTCGCCGGTAACGTCGCCACCGCCGACGCCGCCAAAGCGCTTGCCGATGCGGGTGCCGACGGGATCAAGGTCGGGATCGGCCCGGGCTCGATCTGTACCACGAGAATCGTCGCCGGGGTCGGAGTGCCGCAGCTCTCGGCGATCCTCTCGGCGTCGGCCGCAGCCGCGAAAATGGGCGTGCCGGTGATCGCCGACGGCGGCATCCGCACGTCGGGCGATATCGCCAAGGCGCTCGCGGCGGGGGCCTCGACCGTGATGGTCGGCTCGCTGCTCGCCGGGACCGAGGAAGCGCCGGGCGAAACCTTTCTCTATCAGGGTCGCGCCTACAAATCCTACCGCGGCATGGGCTCGGTCGGGGCGATGGCGCGCGGTTCGGCCGACCGCTATTTCCAGCAGGACATCCAGGACCAGTTGAAACTCGTGCCCGAAGGGATTGAGGGCCAGGTGCCCTATAAGGGTCCGGTCCGCGACATCGTCCATCAATTGGTCGGCGGCGTGAAGGCGGCGATGGGCTATACCGGGTCGGCAACCATCGCCGACCTTCAGCAACGGGCCCGCTTTGTCCGCATCACCAATGCCGGCCTTTCGGAAAGTCATGTCCATGACGTCTCGATCACTCGCGAGGCACCCAATTATCCGACCCGCTAGTCTGCTCATGTCGAACCAGGCTCCGTTCGTCCTGAGCGAAGTCGAAGGGCGTTGGCGCTTACGCCCTTTGACTTCGGCCTGCGGCCTTCGCTCAGGATCAACGGAAAAGGCTTTTCGGATATGACTCCCTCCGCCCGGGTTCAGGCCGCGATCGAACTTCTCGATGACGTCATCGCCGCGGCGCGCGATGATGGCCCGCCCGCCGACGCCATCGTCCAGGCCTATTTCAAACTGCGGCGCTACGCCGGATCGAAGGATCGCCGCGCCGTCCGCGAATTGGTCTTCCGCTGCATCCGCCGCTCGGGCGAACCGCCGGCGAGCGGTCGCACCGCGATGATCGGGTTGGCCGGTGAAGATGAAGCCATTGCGGCGGCGTTCGACGGTTCGCCGCACGCCCCTCCAAAAATCGGGTCACGCGAGCGCGGCAGCGACGCCACGCTGCTTCCGCAGTGGATCGAACGCGAACTGTCGAGCCTGGTCACACCCGACGAATGGCCCGCCTTGCTCGATCGCGCGCCGCTCGACCTTCGCGCCAATGTCGCGCGCACCTCACGCGAGGCGATGGTCGAAGCGTTCGATGGTGCCGAACCGACCCCGCTCAGCCCGTGGGGCCTGCGCCTTCCCGCCGATAGCCGGGTGACCGAACATCCCGCCTTCACCCAAGGTCTTGCCGAGGTCCAGGACGAGGGCAGCCAGCTGATCGCGCTCGCCTGCGGCCCGCAGGGAGGGCAGCGCATCGTCGACCTGTGTGCCGGCGCCGGAGGCAAGTCGCTCGCACTGGCCGCCGCAGCCGGCGCCGAAGCCCAAATCATCGCCTGCGACACCAGCCGCGCACGACTTAGCAAGCTGCCGCACCGCGCCCACCGCGCCGGGGCTCGGATCGTGACCCGCCTGCTCGATTCGCCGCGAGAGGCCGAGGCACTGCTCGATCTTCGGGCCAGCGCCGATGTCGTACTGGTCGATGCACCCTGCTCGGGTAGCGGCACCTGGCGCCGCAATCCAGAAGGCCGCTGGCGGCTTGCCGCCGACCGGCTCGACCGGGCCATCGCTCTCCAGCAGCGCGTGCTCGACCTTGCCGCTCCGTTGGTCAAACCCGGCGGACGGCTGGTTTATGCGGTCTGCTCGTTGTTCACCCGCGAAGGGGCCGATCAGGCCGCCGACTTCTTAGGCCGCCATTCAGGTTGGACCGTGCAGGATCCGCTGGTTACCGTCGGACGGTGGGACGGGGCCGGCAAATTGCTCACCCCGGGCCACGACCGGACCGACGGCTTTTTCATCGCGTGCTTCGTCCGCTCATGATAGGACGAAGGCTCAACGACTGGTTGGAGAATGCAATGCGTTTACTGCCGATTGTCATGGCCTTGGGTCTCGCCGCATCGACCGCGATGACTCCGGTCCTGGGCCAGTTGCCCGACAGCCAGATCAATCCGCGTTCGGTCGCGCTGCTCAAGCAGGGCGAGGCGCACCTCGCCGCTGGCCGGTTCAGCGATGCCGACGATTCGATCGAAACCGCGCTCGCGGTCGATCCGCGCAATCGTGCCGCATTCGTCGCTCTCGGCAGGGTCGCCCAGCGGCAGAAATTATTCGGTCAGGCGATCCGTTTCTACAACAAGGCGCTCGCGCTCGAGCCCAATGACCTCGACGCATTGTCGGCCCAGGGCACCGCGATGGTCGAGCTTGGAGCGATCGCGCGCGCGCAGGCCAATCTCGTCCGCGTCCAGAAGATCTGCACCAAGGGTTGCGTCCAGGCGACGATTCTTGCTGCGGCGATCGCCCGCGGACCGACGGTCGTCGCTGCGATCAAGCCGCCGGTAACAGCGCCCAAGACGAATTAAGACAAGGCCCGCGCGACCGCGACGAAGTCGGCGACGCTCAACGTCTCCGCGCGGCGCTGCGTATCGATACCGAGAGTATCCATTGCTTCAAGCGCCTGGGGCATACTCCTCAAGCTTGACCGCAGCATTTTTCGGCGCTGGCCGAATGCCGCTGCGGTGAGCTGCTCGAGTTTTGCCAGTTCGACCCCCGCGGGCATCTCGGCCGGGATGATATGCACGACCGCCGATGCGATCTTGGGGGCGGGGACGAATGACGAGCGGTGGACGGTCATTGCGATCTTCGGGGTTGCGCGCCACTGCGCGGCGACCGACAGCCGCCCATAATGCTCGCTGTCGGGCGCGGCGATGATCCGCTCGGCGACCTCGCGCTGGAACATCAAGGTGAGCGATTCCCACCACGGCGGCCACGACCCGCCAAGCCAGCGCAGCAGCAGCGCGGTGCCGATGTTATAGGGCAGATTGGCAACGACATGACCGCTCGGGCCGATCTCGGCGCGCTCATCGATGTTCAGCGCGTCGCCCGCGATCACCCGCAAGCGTCCGGCGAACTCGGCTTCAAGCTCGCTGAGAGCCGGCAGGCAGCGCCGGTCGCGCTCGACCGCCACGACCTGCGCCCCCGCGTCGAGCAAGGCACGGGTCAGTCCGCCCGGACCGGGCCCGACCTCATAGACGCGTTGCCCTACAAGCGAGCCCGGAATTGCCGCGATCCGCGCCAGCAACTGGCGGTCGAGAATGAAATTCTGCCCCAGCGCTTTGGTCGCCTGGAGCCCGTGGCGGGCGATCACATCCCGGAGCGGTTCAGCGGGGGACTGCGGCGCGACCGCGTCGGTCACCCGCAGCTCAACCGGTACGCCGCGCATTCGATCGCCATCCGGATCGCCGCCGCCATCGCCCGCGGGTCGGCGCGATCCTGGCCGGCGATGTCGAACGCGGTGCCATGGTCGGGCGATGCGCGCACGATCGGTAGCCCGAGCGTGATGTTGACGCCCTCATCGAAATGCAAGGCTTTCAGAGGGATAAGCGCCTGATCATGATACATGCACAGGGCCGCGTCATATTTCACCCGCGCCGCTTCGTGGAACATGGAGTCGGCCGGGTGGGGGCCGGTGACCCGCCAGCCCTCAGCGCGCAAATTCTCGATCGCCGGACCGATGATGTCGATCTCCTCGCGGCCGAGCGATCCGCCTTCGCCGGCGTGGGGATTGAACCCGGCGACCGCCAGTCGTGGCTCGGCGATCCCGAAATTGCGCTGGAGCCCGCGCAGCGCTGCCCGGCCGCGCGCTTCGACCAGCCCGATCGACAAATGTCCCGCGACCTCGGCCAGCGGCATATGGGTCGTCACCGGGACCGTCCGCAGTGTCGGCCCGGCGAGCATCATCGCGACATTGACCGGCGAGACCCCGCATCGCTCGGCCACAAATTCGGTCTGGCCAGGGTGGGCGAACCCGATCGCGTAAAGCTGTTGCTTGGAAACCGGCCCGGTGACCACAGCCGCGACCGAGCCAGACCGCGCCAGCCCGACTGCGAGCTCGAGCGAATCGAGCGAACAATGCGCCCCGGCGAGACTCGGCCGCCCCGGAATATCGACCTCTGCCGAGGACAACTGAAGCAGTGGCAGCCCGATATCGAACGCCGAATCAGCTTCCCGCGGGTCGTCGATGATCGCAATCGGACCGTCCCATACCGCGCTGAGCGACCGCGGGTCACCGATCGCGACGAACGGGTGAAGACCAAGTCGGTCGCGATGGTCCCAGCATTTGGCGACGACTTCAGGTCCGATCCCGGCGGGATCACCCAGGGAAATCGCCAGTGGTGTGGTCAAGAGGCGCGTCATCGCGCGCGACCTTAGCGGAAGTCGATCACCGCATCACGCCGAAGATCACGCAAGTAGCGCCGAGCGCGCAGATTGATGCGCTCCTCGTTGAGCTGGGCGTATACCTGGTCATAGCTTGGCGCGGTCGAATCGACCTCGTCACGACCGCACAACACCAAGATGCGGACGCCGTCGTCGAGCGAACCAAACGGACGGGTCGCCTGGCCGACCTGCATCGGGGTCATCATTTCCTGGAGCGCCGGCGGCAGTTCGCGCAGCTTGACCTGGTCGCTCTGAACCACTTCGGCGTTGAATTCGGTCGCGATCCGGTCAACGCCGCCGCAGCCGCCGATATTCTGCGCCGCACTCGCAAAGCGAGCGACGATCGGTTCGGCTAGCGCCGTTGACGTCCCCTTCGGAAACGCGATTGAAACCTGCTTCAGGCTCAGCACCGCGTTGCGCGGGTCGGCGGTCAGGATCTTGCGGGTGTCCTGGACCGCAATGATCGAATAGCCACCCGAAACTGCGATCGGAGCACTGATCTGTCCCGCACTCAGGGTCACCAGCACGCTCGACAAAGCTTCGGGCAATTGGCCGGGGCGAACCCAGCCAAGGTCGCCGCCAACCGCCGCAGTCGATGCTTCGGAAAATTGCCGCGCATAGCCTACGAAGGACGCGCCACCCCTCAACTGCTCAAGCACTTTTTCGGCATTGGCAAGTACTTGCGCCTGGTTGCTCGAATTGGCCGAAAGGAAGATTTCGCCGACGCGATATTCCTGAGTCCCCTTCGACGCATTCATCCGGTCGATGATCGACTTCACTTCATCGTCGCCGACGCTGACCTGCGATTCGATCTTGGCGCGTTGCAGCCGGTTCCATGCGGTCTCGCCTTCGATCTGGCGACGGATTGAACGGATCGACGAGCCCCGGATGCGCAGATATTCGGCCATCTGTTCGGGGGTCTGCTTCACATTGGCGGCGACGCGGGCGACCGTCCGGTCGATGTCTTCCGGCTTGATCTTGATATCTTCCTGACGCGCGGCCTGGATCTGGAGGGTCTCGTCAATCAGGTTGCGCAACACCTGGGTGCGCAGGCGCTCAACCTCTTCCGGCTTGATCTCGCCGCCGTTGGCGATCGCCAGGAGCGCGACCCGCTGGTCGACATCGGTCTGGGTAATGACCTCGCCGTTGATGATCGCCGTGGCCTTCACCACCGACGGCATGCCGGCCCCGAACACGGTCGGGTTCTCGGGCAAATTCAGCGCCGTGGCGCTGTTCGGAGTTGGCGTCGCGGTTTGCGCTGCGGCGCCGGTCGCGATGGCGATGGCCAGGGCAACGGTCGCGATGGCGGTTCGTGCCGAAATTTGATCAAGTCCTGCTGCCACCTGAAAATCCTTGTTGGCGAATGGAATAGTCGATGCCCGTTGACCCACGGCCGCTGAACACAAGCTTAGCGACCGAGGCCTTTCAGTGCCAGGCTGAGCGAGAAAGTGCTGCCTTTGCGAAAGTCTCCGACGCGCTCATAATCGCGTCGCCACGATATGCCAAATTCAAGGCATTCGTCCTCGTACGCGAGGCTCAGGCGGTGCCGCACCGGTTCAAACCCGTCGGCCAGCGACAAGGCATCCTCCTGCTTGTCGGTCAGGTCGAGCACGGTCGCTCCGAACACCGACCAATAGCGCGCGATCTTGACTCTGCCGGCCACCCGAAGCTCCTCTTTATCGCGCAAGTCCTCGATCGACGGGCTGCTGTCGCGATTGAGGCGCAGATAACCGATCTGCGCATAAGTCTGCTCGGTCCCGAAAGTCAGATCGAGTTCGTTGCGGCGAACGGCGAGACTGTCCTTGTCGAGCCGGTAGCGGTGGGTGAGGTCGACCAAGCGGCCGAACCGGACCCGCGACCGCCCGACAATATCCGACAAGCGGTCGGCAAGCCCGGTTCCATCGGGGAAAATCCCCCGATCGCGGGTCAGACGGAAGCTTTGCCCGATCGTGGTCGAAATCGACAGATTGGGCCGGTCGAACCCCCATTCGAGGCCATAGGTGACCCGCGAACTGTCTTCCCACCGATCATATCCGGCGAACCGGCTCAGTGCGAACAAATTGCTGTCTTCAAGGTCGACGGCGCGCGAATCCTCGTTGGGAATCGCAAGGTTGGGCGTGGGCGGGGTGAGCACCAGTTGCACGCGCGGCACCAGTCGCTGGATCCCGCCGAAGACCTCGCCGACCAGCGGCCAGCGCATGTCGGCGGCCAGCGCGGCGATGGCGCGCGCGTGCCATCCGTCGGTCCCACGATAGATTGCGGCGGCGGTGCTGGCTGAATCATCGGTGTGATAAACATCGGCGCGGGCCAAAGCGGTCAGCGTCAGTTGCTGGCCCCATTGCGTCAGTCGGCGCAGGTCCCAGCGGGCGCTGGCGAAGGCGCGCTGAGTGTCCTGGCCGTCGACACGGATGATCGCCAGGCTATTGGCCTGAAGCTCGACCTTCCCACCGACGATCGGTGACTTGAGCCGCAACCGCGCGTCGATCGCCGGCAATGCGATCGGGATTCGCTTCTGGACGTCGTCCACCCGCAAGCCCTGGAACGCCCAGCCGGCAATCGACACGTAGGAATCCTCATCGATCCGCTCGAGGTTGACGAAGCTTCGCAATTTATCGTCGCGGGAAATGTCATACTGCCGGGTAAGGGTCTTGTCAGTGGCGACGCGGAACGCGCCGGTCAGGCTCCACAGCGGATTGAACTGCGCTTTGCCATTGCCTTCAAAATACGCGCGAAGTCCGCGCCCGCCGCCCAAATTAGTGTCGCTGAGGTTCGAATCCAATCGTCTGCCATAGGTAAGGAAGCCGCCGACCTGGAATGCTCCGATGCGATTGAGCGCGCGATACCGCGCTTCAATGGCTGGCAGGACCTTGGAATATATATGCGGGGTGACGGTCAGATCACGATTGGACGCGAGCCGCCAGTGATACGGTATCGAAAGTTCGAGCCCGTTGATGCTTCCATAGCTGATGTCGGGGATCAGCGCGCCGCTTACGCCGGCGGACCGGTCACCCGTTCCGACACTGAAAATCGGCAGCAAAGGCAATGACACGCCGAACAGCTCAAGCCGCCCGCGCTCGAAATTGATCCGGTCGCGTTTGGCATCCCGGACGACTCGCGCGGCGGTAATCCGCCAACTCGGGTTGCGCGGGCAGCCGTTCGCTCTGGTCACCGGACAGGGTGAGTAAACCGCATTGGTCAGGATGGTTCGGTCGCCATCGCGGATCGCGCTTTGCGCCGCGACCCGTCCGCCGCTTTCAAGGACGATCAGCAGATTGTCGATTGTCCCGTCGCGCAAGCTGTCGGTCAGGACGGCCTTGTCGCCGACCAATTTGTCGCCTTCGGGATTGACCACGACGACATTGCCTTCGGCGGTGACATCGCCGGTCTTTCGGCGCCACACGACGCGATCGGCGGCGAGATAATTGCCATCGCGCGACAAGCGCACTTCGCCCGCAGCGGTGACCACATCGGCGTCGCCGTCATATTCGACCTGGTCGGCGCTGAAACTGATCGCTGGCCCGGGATTGGCGTCCCCCGCGACTTTGCTCTGGTTCGCGACCATCGGCGGCTGGTCGTCGCTGGCCTGGGCCCGCGCCACGCCTGGCACGGCCAGGATGAGCGGCAACGCCGTCCAGCAAAACCTGTTCACTCGCAACGCCCGCTTACCCCGCCCGATCATCGGCAATCGCCTGCGCTATTGCACCTTGGCCAGCGCGCTACAATCCGTCGGGCGAGCGTCACCGCCTTTTGCCATGGCGAAGCTGTCGTCCTAAAGGGCGCGGCAACCGCACGGACTCCAAGGAAATTTGCATGCAGATTCGCTTCGCCGACAGTCGCCCCGCCGGGGATTATGCGCTGGTCCTGCCGGCCGCTGGAGCTGATCGGCCGGGGCTGGCCACATTGGGCTCGGCAAGGGCGCCGCTCGACGCCGCGATCAAGCGCCAACGCTTCGATGGCGAGCCCGGCGCGTTCGTCGAAGATTGGTTGACCGAAGGCGAAACCGCGCGCCGGGTCCTGCTCATCGGGACCGGGACGGGCGCCACCACTTCAGACACTGCGGAACGACTCGGCGGCGCCATCATCGCGCGCCTCCTGATCTCGGGCGAGACCCATGCGGTGATCGACCTCACGGGGCTTAGCTACGACGCCGATGCTGCGGCTCGCCTGGCGCTTGGCGCCTCGCTTCGCGCCTGGCGCTACGACCGCTATCGCACCCGCCTCAAAGACAAGCAGAAGCCGACCCTGACCGAACTCACCATCGTCGGTGCAGGCGCGGGCTCTGCGGCGCGCTGGACGGCACGATGGCTGCCGGTGCTCGAAGGTGTCTCGCTGACCCGCGAATTGGTCACCGAGCCAGCCAATATCATCTATCCCGAAAGCTTCGTCGAGCGCTGCGCCCATTTATCCAAACTCGGCATCCAGATCGAAGTGCTTGACCGCGCCGCGATGGAACAGCTGGGTATGGGCGCGCTGCTCGGTGTTGCCCAGGGTTCGGTCCGTGACGCGCGCATGCTGATCCTTCGCTGGAATGGCGGACCCGAGGGTGCGACCCCGCTTGTGTTCGTCGGCAAGGGGGTGACCTTTGACACTGGCGGCATCTCGATCAAGCCCGCTGCGGGGATGGAGGCGATGAAGTGGGACATGGGCGGCGCCGGAGCGGTGGTCGGCGCGTTGAAAGCGCTCGCGCTGCGCAAGGCCAAGGCCAATGTCGTCGGTATCTGCGGACTGGTTGAGAATATGCCCGATGGCAATGCCCAGCGCCCGGGTGACGTCGTGACGTCGATGTCGGGTCAGACGATCGAGGTGATCAACACGGACGCCGAGGGACGCCTGGTCCTGTGCGACGCGATGACCTGGGCGCAAAAGACGTTCAAGCCCAAGACCATGATCGACCTCGCCACTCTGACCGGAGCGATGATCGTCAGCCTGGGCCATGAATATGGCGGGATGTTCTCCAACGACGACAGCCTTGCGGCGGAACTCGACGCGGCGGGCAAGGCGTCGGGCGACAAATTGTGGCGCATGCCGATGGGCGAGGCGTATGACCGGCTGATCGACTCGCTGATCGCCGACATCAAGAATGTCGGGCCGCGCGAAGCGGGTTCGATCACCGCCGCGCAATTCCTCGCGCGGTTCGTTGATGAAGGCGTGCGCTGGGCCCATCTCGACATCGCCGGGATGGCGTGGTCGGACAAGCCCGGATCAACCTTCGACAAGGGCGCGACCGGTTTCGGCGTCCGCATTCTCGACCAATTCGTCGAGGATCGGGCGGAAGTCTGATTCTAACAATAAGGGGGGCCGATGCGGGTGGATTTCTATCAGCTCGGCGGTGCCCCGGTTGAAGCCGTCCTCGCCAGCCTAGCCACGCGCATCCTGGCCGACGATGGCCGCCTGCTGATCGTTGCGGATGACGAAGCCTTTCTCGCCCGCCTCGACCGCTTGTTGTGGGATCAGGGTGCCGCGAGTTTCCTGCCCCACGCCATCGCCGGCGGCGCCGACGATGCGCGCCAGCCGATCCTCCTCGCGACCACTCCCGACACCCCCAACCTCGCGCGCAACCTCGCCATCGCCGACGGCGTATGGCGCGAGGCGGCACTGGGCTTCGACCGCGCTTTCTATCTGTTCGACAGCGCCACGCTCGATGCCGCGCGGCTGGCGTGGAAGCTGCTTGCCGGGCGCGACGCCGTCGACCGCCATTATTGGGCGCAGGATGAAGACCGCCGCTGGATCGAAAAAGCGTAACGGCTTGGTCAGTGCGGGCCGCTGCCGCCTTGCTGACAAAACGCCTGAAGCTTGCTCTTGGCGGTCCGCGCGGCTAGGCGCAGCGGCCAATCACCCCACCCCAAGACAGGAGATCGCTCGGCCATGACGACCGAACGCACTTTTTCGATCATCAAGCCCGATGCCACGCGCCGCAATCTCACCGGGGCGATCACCAGGATGCTCGAGGATGCCGGGCTGCGCGTCGTCGCGTCGCGCCGAATCCACATGACCCGCGAGCAGGCGGAAGGCTTTTACGCCGTCCATTGCGAGCGTCCGTTCTTCAACGACCTGGTCAGCTTCATGATCTCGGGCCCGGTCGTGGTCCAGGTGCTCGAGGGCGACAATGCCGTGGCCAGGAACCGCGAAGTGATGGGCGCGACGAACCCCGAAAACGCCGACGAAGGCACGATCCGCAAGGTTCACGCCGAATCGATCGAGGCCAATTCGGTCCACGGCTCGGACAGCGCCGACAACGCTGCGATCGAGATCGAATTCTTCTTCAAACCCGAAGACATCGTCGGCTAAAGTCTGGTTCAGCTCCGCTGGTGCGGTACCGGCCCGCTCCCTTATCCGGCCTCCCAATCAGGATATTCTATGGGAGGCCGGGCGGGGGAGCGGGCCGGTGCCGTCTCACTGGAACAGACTTCAGAGCGGCTGAGAGACCCAGCGGCGATCGAGCGCGGGCTGGGTCGCGCCGCCGCTGCGGGCGACCAGCCGGATCGCGCCGAGCCGCAGCGAACGGCCGCCGAACATTCCGCCAGAGCGGATATGGTAAGCGAGCGCGTAGATTGCCCGGTCGTCGCGCACCACACCGTTTTCGACATAGCGGGTCCCGACAAGCAGCGGCAGCTGGCGCTCGCCGCCGGGTTGCTTGGCGGCATCGCGCTTGTCGCGGTCGCGCAGCAACGCGCCATCGAAATCTGAAGCGGACAGGCGCAGGTCACTGCTGCCGTCAAGCGGAGCAATCCCGAACGCGGTCGGGTAAGCGATGCTGATCGACTGGACCGCATGGCCCGGCTCGACCGCCGCGAAGGCCACAGCCTTTCCGTCCTTCTGCGGTTCGGCGCGCAACGTCAGCGGCACCACGGCGCGACGTTCGGCCATGACAGCCTTGTCTCGCCCTTCGTGCCAGCCGTTCCACAGCCCGAGCGCCGTAATCGCCAAGGCTGCGACCGCGAGGATCTCGCCCAATGTCAGCCAGCGCATCCGGCGGCGCCGCTGTTCGGGGCTCTCGTTCATCGCCGCACAAACTCCTCAAGCACCGCAGGGTAGACAAGATGTTCAGTGGCGAGAACCCTGCTGCGGAGGCTCGCGGCGTCGTCGCCCGGCTCGATCGGCACTTCGGCCTGCGCCAGGATTTCCCCGGCATCGAGTTCCTCGGTGACCAAATGGACGGTGCATCCCGTTACCGTCTCGCCCGCCGCAAGCGCTCGTGAATGCGTGTCGAGCCCGCGATATTTGGGCAGTAGCGACGGGTGGATGTTGACGATCCGCCCGCGCCAACGCTCGACAAATTGCGGCGATAGCAGCCGCATGTAGCCCGCCAGCGCGATCGTCCCGACGGCGTATTGTTCGAATTGTTCGGTCAGCATCGCGTCGAACGCCGTCCGCTCCATGGCGCGGGCCGGAGCAGACCAGGTCGCGATGCCTTGCGCCCGGGCAACCGAAAGCGCCTCGGCTTCCGGGCGGTCCGACGCGACCAGCACGACCCCGTAAGCCGCGCCTTCGTCAGCACCGCGAATCAGCGCCGCAAGATTGCTTCCACGCCCTGAAACCAGCACCGCGACGCGCCGTGCGTCAGCCGTCATGGGTCGCCGACCAAGGATCACGCGCGCTCCAGCTTTCCGCCGGACCGCTCACCGTGCAACCACGCGTTCCCGGCTCGACTCGGCCGATCCGGAACACGGTCTCGCCGGCCTGTTCGAGCGCTTCGGTCACGCCGTCGACATCGGCATCGCGAACGATCGCGACCATGCCGATCCCGCAGTTGAAGGTGCGCGCCAGCTCGCCCGGCTCGATCGCGCCTCCCGCCTGGAGGAACGCGAACAAAGCCGGCAATTGCCAGGACCCCGCATCGATCAGGGCGTGGCACCCGTCGGGGAGGATCCGTGGTACATTCTCGAGCAGCCCGCCGCCGGTGATATGCGCCAGCGCCGCGATTCGTCCCGCGCGGACTTCAGGCAGCAGCGAACGGACATAAATTCGCGTCGGCTTGAGCAATAGGGCACCAAGCAAATCATCCGCATCGAACCGCGCCGGCCGGTCGAGCTTCCAGCCATTGTCGGCGATGAGTCGGCGGACGAGCGAGAATCCGTTCGAATGCACCCCAGAGCTCGCCAGCCCGAGCAAAATGTCACCCGGTGTCACGCGATTGCCGGTCAGCGCCTGGTCGCGCTCGACCGCCCCGACGCAAAACCCGGCGAGGTCATAGTCGCCCGGCGCATACATTCCGGGCATTTCGGCGGTCTCGCCGCCGATCAGCGCGCAGCCGGCCTGGCGACAGCCATCGGCGATGCTCGCGACGACCGCCTCGGCGATCGCGCTATCAAGCTTGCCAGTCGCGAAATAGTCGAGGAAAAACAGCGGCTCGGCACCCTGAACGATCAAATCATTGGCGCACATCGCGACCAGATCAATGCCCACCCCGTCGTGCCGGTTGAGCTCAATCGCCAGCTTCAATTTGGTCCCGACGCCGTCATTGGCCGCGACCAGCAGCGGATCGACATAGCCCGCCGCTTTCAAATCGAAGAACCCGCCGAACCCGCCGAGCTCGGCATTGGCACCCGGACGCGCGGTCGATTTCGCCAGCGGGGCGATGGCTTTGACCAGCGCGTTTCCGGCGGCGATCGAAACGCCCGCGTCGGCGTAAGTGAGCGGTGTTTGCGACATGGCGCCGCAACTAATGCCAGATTGTCCGGGATGGAAGTGCATTGGCGCTTGCGGTGAGGGCGTATACTCCGGCGCTTGGCCAGGAACGACACATCGCGCTTGGATTTCCACGCGCTTGTCGCCAAAAGCCGAGTCGATGGCATCCCCTTGGTTCAGATCGTTCGTCCTGCTCGCGCTCGGCGGCGCTTTATTGTCGGGGGCGCTGTTGGCGCAGATGGAGAGCGGCGAGCGCGGAATTCTTCCGATCGACAGTTCGGGCACGCTGGAGATTGGCGGACTCCACGTCGATGTCGGCGGGAAGGACGCCGAAGCGGCGCGCTATGCCGGTTGGCGCATCGCCCAGCGCGAGGGGTTCAAGGCGCTGTGGGCGAAGATGCACAAGCGCCCGATCGGTCAAGCACCGACGTTGTCCGATTCGATCCTCGACGGCCTGGTCAGCTCGATCATCATCGAGCGCGAGCAGCTTGGCCCCAACCGTTACGTCGCCGATCTCGGCATATTGTTCGACCGCACGCGTGCCGGTCAATTGCTCGGGGTTGCCGGGCAAATCCAGCGTTCGGCGCCGATGCTGCTGATCCCGGTCACGATCAGCGGCGGCACCATGACCAGCGTCGAAACCCGCAATGCGTGGCAGCGGGCGTGGGCCCAGTTCCGCACGTCAGCCAGCGCGATTGATTATGTGCGGATCAGCGGACTGGGGATTGATCCGTTGCTCGTCAATGCCGCGCAGACCCGCCGCCCGGGCCGCGGGGCCTGGCGCAATATCGTCGATCTTTATGGTGCCGCCGACGTCCTGGTCGCCGAAGTCCAGCTTCACCGCCTCTATCCGGGCGGTCCGGCCATCGCTCGATTTTCCGGTCGTCAGGGGCCAGACAGGCGCTTCCTCGGCAGCTTCGAACTGCGCGTACGCGACAGCGCCGGCATTCCGGCGATGATGGACCAGGGCGTGCGGCGGATGGACGCCTTATATACCCGTGCGCTTGCCGTCGGAATGCTCAGCCCCGATCCGACGCTGATCACCGTCGAGCCGCCTCCGCCGATTGAAGATGAAATTGTCGCACCAACGCAAGGGCTTCAAGCCGCATCCGTGATCCAGATCCAGTTGGTCACCAATGACAGCGCCTCGCTCGGCGCGGCGATATCGCAGATCCGCGGGATCGGCGGGATCGAGGCGGTCAACGAACGCAGTCTCGCGATTGGCGGAACAAGCCTGCTGATCGTCACCTTTCGTGGGGACATTTCGGCCATGCGCGCGGCTTTGATGGCGCGCGGATGGAGCGTCGATTATGTCGGCGGAATCCTCCAGATGTCGCGCTCTTCGGCCTCGCCGCCACCACCTGCGGCCCCCGGACCGTCGCCGAGTCCGCCCCAATGAACCGCGGCGCGGATCAGATCGCGCTCCCGCTCGATTGGCCGCAAGGTGATGATTCGAGCCGGTTCATTGTTTCGGACGCCAATCGCGAAGCGTTCGAGCATTTCCGCCGCTGGACGATGTGGCCGGTCCGCGCGACCCTGCTCACCGGGCCGCGTCGCTCGGGTCGCTCCTTGCTCGCCCGCGGATTCGTCGAGCGGGTCGGCGGGCGCCTGTTCGATTGCGCCGAGCGGCATGATGAGGAAACTCTGTTTCATGCCTGGAACCAGGCCCAGGATAGCGGCCGCCCTATGGTCATGATCGTCGATGAGCTGCCGCCGCTGTGGGAGATCAGGCTTCCCGACCTTCGAACTCGCCTCGCGGCTACTCCGATCACCCGCATCGGCCAGCCCGACGACGTCTTGTTCCCGGCGCTGATCGAACGGCTGTTCGCCGATCGCGGCCTCCATATCCCGGCCGAGGCGCTGCGCTTCATTTCAGCGAGGGTGATGCGCGACTATTTCACGGCGGAACGCGTGGTCGAGGCGGTTGACCGTTTCGCCATCGCCGAGCGCGCCCGCCTGACTGTCCCGACTGTTGGCCGGGCTTTGGTCCAGGCGGGACTGCTGGTCGGCGGAGACGATCAATGAATGTTCGCAGCGACATTCGCGTCAGTATCGCGGGCAATAGCGAGCGCTACTTCAATCGCGAATTGAGCTGGCTGGGCTTCAATCGCCGGGTGCTCGAGGAAGCCGCCAATCCGGCCCATCCGCTGCTCGAGCGGCTGCGCTTCCTGTCAATCTCGGGAAGCAATCTCGACGAATTCTTCATGGTCCGCGTTGCCGGTTTGAAGGGCCAGCAGATCCGCGGGATCGAAGAGCGCTCGACCGACGGCCTGACCCCGACCCAGCAGCTCGACGCGATTTCGGATCAGGCCGATGCGCTTGTCGTTGCCCAGCAGGCCGAATGGCTGATCCTGCGCGAGCATCTGGTTGATGAGGATTTTGACGTCATCATGGCCGACCAGCTCACGGCCAACGAGCGGATCTGGCTCGCGACCCATTTCCGCGAACAGATTTTGCCGGTGTTGACCCCGCAGGCGATCGACCCGTCGCATCCCTTTCCGTTCATCCCCAATGGCGGCTTCAGCCTGATCTTCAACCTGCGCACTCCCGCTCAGGAGGAGCCGCTGACCGAATTGCTGATGATCCCGTCACGGCTTCCGCGGTTCATTCGCCTGCCCGGCAAGGAATTCCGCTTCATCGCCGTGGAAACCGTCGTCCGCGCCCACCTCGATATTCTTTTTCCCGGGTTCGAGCTGCTTGGCGGCGGCGCTTTCCGAGTGTTGCGCGACAGCGACATCGAGGTCGAGGAGGAAGCCGAGGATCTGGTCCGCTACTTCCGCTCGGCGATCAAGCGGCGGCGAAGGGGTGGGGTCATCCGCCTCGAATTCGACGTTGAAACACCTGAGGATCTGGAGCAACTCGTCCGCAGCGGTCTCGATGCGCGCCACGCCCTGATTTCCGAAAGCGCCGGCTTCATCGGCATTGCCGACCTTGCCATGCTGGTCGATGCCGACCGCCCCGATTTGAAGTTCGCGCCGTACAGCCCGCGCTTTCCCGAACGGGTTCTCGAACATAATGGCGACTGTTTCGCCGCGATCCGCGCCAAGGACCTCATCGTCCATCATCCCTATGAAAGCTTCGAGGTGGTCGTCGCTTTCCTCCGCCAGGCCGCCGAGGATCCCGATGTCGTCGCGATCAAACAGACGCTCTACCGCGCCGGCAAGCAGAGCGCGATCGTCGACGCGCTGGTTGCCGCCGCCGAAGCGGGCAAGTCGGTCACTGCGGTGGTCGAATTGAAGGCGCGTTTTGACGAAGAGCAGAATCTTCTGTGGGCCAGCCGCCTCGAACGCGCCGGGGTTCAGGTGGTTTACGGCTTCATCGAATGGAAGACCCACGCCAAGGTGTCGATGGTCGTCCGCCGCGAAGGCGGTTCGTTCAAGACCTATTGCCACTTCGGGACCGGCAATTACCACCCGGCCACCGCGCGCATCTACACCGATTTGAGCTTCTTCACCGCCAGCCGCCGCGCGGCGCGCGATGCGGGCAAATTGTTCAACCTAATCACCGGCTATGTCACGCCCAAGGGGCTTGAACTATTGACGCTCTCGCCGCGGGGTATGCGCGACAAGATCCTCGCGCTGATCGACATCGAAATTGCCAATGCGGGGGAAGGCAAGCCGGCGGCGATCTGGGCCAAGATGAACAGCCTCGTCGACCGGATTGTCATCGACAAGCTCTATCAGGCCAGCGAGGCGGGGGTGTCGATCGACCTGATCATCCGTGGCGTGTGCTGCCTCAAACCCGGAATTCCCGGCCTGTCGTCGCGTATCCGGGTCAAGTCGATCCTCGGCCGGTTCCTCGAACATAGTCGCATCTGGGCGTTCGCCAATGGCGCCCGGCTGCCGAATTCCAAGGCTCGCGTTTACATCTCGTCAGCCGACTGGATGCCGCGCAATTTCGACCGCCGGGTCGAATATATGATCCCGATCGAAAACCCGACCGTCCACGCCCAGGTGCTTGACCAGGTGATGATTGCCAATCTGATCGACAATGAGCAGAGCTGGCAGCTCGAGGCTTCGGGGAAATACACCCGCACCAAGGTCGGCAAAGTGTCGTTTAACCTTCACCATTATTTCATGACCAACCCGTCGCTGTCCGGGCGCGGCGCGGCGCTGGCCGGAAAGGCGGTGCCCAAGCTCCGCCTGACCCAACGCGGCTGACGTTGCAATGGTCTCGCGTCCGTTCGGTCCGGTGGGGATCATCGACATCGGCTCCAATTCGGTGCGTTTCGTGGCCTATGGCGGATCGGCGCGAGTACCGAGCGCGCTGTTCAATGAAAAAATCACGGCCGCGCTGGGCCGCGGACTCGCCAAAACCGGGAGCCTCGACGATCAGGCGATGGACAAGACTCTTGAGGCGCTCGCCCGCTTCCGTCTGCTCGGGCGCGAAATCGGGCTCAAGCGCCTGCACGTTGTCGCCACCGCCGCAGTGCGCGATGCGGCCAACGGGCCCGATTTCCTCAAACGGATTACCGCGCTTGGCCTGAAACCGCAGCTGCTCTCAGGAAGCGAGGAAGCTGAACTCGCCGGGCTCGGCGTGATTTCCGCCATTCCCAATGCCAACGGCATCGTCGCCGATCTTGGCGGTGGCAGTCTGGAGCTGATCGGGGTCGCGCGCGGCAATGCCGGGGAAGGGGTGTCGCTCCCGCTCGGCGTATTCCGTCTCGGCGAACAGCCCGAGGTGGGCGATCTGGTTGAGAAAATGAAGCCCGCGCTCAAGGGCAGCCGGTTGGCCGACGCCGCCCGCGACCGCGCATTATACCTCGTCGGTGGCTCGTTTCGGGCGCTTGCGTTCCTCGATCTCAAGCTTGCCAGGCACCCGCTGCCAATCATCCACGAGCATTGCTTCACTCTACCGCGAATTGCCGAATTGCGCGCCAAGCTGCGCGACATGCCGCTCGACGAGATCAAGGCGTTGTCGGGTGTCTCCGCCTCGCGCCTCCCGACCCTGACCGCCGCTGCGGCGATGCTTGACGCGCTGGTGCGCCTGCTCGGTCCCAAGCGAATCGTCACGAGCGCCTTTGGTCTTCGCGAGGGATTGCTTTACCGCGATCTCGATGACGCGACCCGCTCGCATGACCCTTTGCTCGCCGCTGCGCTTGAAGTGGGTGAGCGGCTCGGTCGCTTTGGCGACCATGGCGCAGCGCTCGATGCCTGGATCGCGCCGATTTTCCCCAATGACACCCCCGGCGCCCAGCGGCTGCGTCTCGCCGCCTGCCTGCTCGCCGATATCGCCTGGGACGCCCACCCCGATTTCCGCGCCGAGCGCGCGGTCGACATTGCGATCCACGGCAATTGGGTCGGGATCGACGCGCATGGCCGCGCCTTGCTTGGCCGGGCCTTGTGCAGCGCGTTCGGCGGCGACGGCGGGTTCAGCAAATCCATCGCCGCTTTGCTCAAGCCGGGCGAGGGCGACAGCGCGATCGCCTGGGGCCGCGCCATCCGTCTTGCCCAGCGGCTCAGCGGCGGCACCGAGTCCCTGCTTCGCAAGAGTAGCCTGTCCTTGACTCCCAAACAGGTGATCTTGACGCTTCCGCGCCGCCACGCCGTGCTGTTCTCGGATGCCGTCGCGCGCCGCCTGCGTGCGCTAGCCACGGGCCTTGGACGCGAGCCGGTGCTCGAACCGGCTTAGGGGGGTCGCTCAGCTTGTGGCGTGCGTTCGATATCAAGCCATGCCGCTGGCACGCGCCGGTCGCCCCGCCTGCGGCGTGCGCTCCACTTCAAGGCACGCCCCCGGCGTGCCGTGAAATGGAGCGG
>JANPMU010000030.1:0-2042 GCA_031427095.1 Sphingomonas sp. | reverse complement strand
CGCCTGCTCATCGAGCAAGGCGTCGTCAATCGGTGTCCTGAGCTCTTCCGAAGCCCGATACCGTGTCCAGAACGCCCGGGCGATGGCCATCTCGCTTCCTGAAATGGCGTTCCACAGCGCCGCCGACCGGGCCGGCAGGTCCCCCGCGACGTCATAGAAGCGAAGCCCGCGCGCCAGATCATAGCCGCCGGTATTATTGCCTGGGTCGCCATGTCCGATCGTCGCCATTGTCACCCTCGCTCACGAATTTCGCCCAAACGGCTTGGCTTGCTATCGCGCGGCAATGGTTAAGGCGGGGTTAGGACGTCCGCGAATCTTGCCAGTGTCGGGACAGCGCCCTAAGCGGGCCCCAATTGAAAAACGGAGCCTTGCCTTACCCATGTCCCGCAACCCGTCACGGCCGTTGTCGCCGCATCTCACCATCTGGCGCTGGGGCCCGCACATGCTGGTCTCGATCCTTCACCGCATCACCGGCGGCGCATTGTCGGTTGCCGGACTCGCCCTGCTGGTGTGGTGGCTCACGGCGATCGCTGGCGGGCCGGATGCCTACGCCAGCCTTGCAAACGCAGCGAAGCACCCGCTTGGCCTCGTCGTGCTGATCGGCATCAGCTGGGCGTTCTTTCAGCATATGCTGTCGGGGATGCGTCATCTGCTGCTCGATACCGGGGCGGGCTACGAGCTTGTTATCAACCGGAGCATGGCGGTGGCGACGATCGTCGGATCGATCTCACTGACGATTGCCTTGTGGGTCAATTTGCTGGGAGTATTCGCATGAGTGGCAGTGAAAGCTCGACCCCGCTCGGCCAGGTCCGCGGGCTCGGATCGGCGCATCATGGCGGCGAGCATTGGATCAAGGAGCGCATCCTGAGCGCGGCGCTGCTGCTGCTCAGCGTGTGGCTGATCGCCTCGCTCCTGCTGCTCCCCGGGCTCGATCAGCGAACGCTGTCCGAATGGCTTCGCGGGGCCAGCGGCGCGGTCCCGATGGCGCTGTTCATCATCGTGTCGTTCAAGCATGCGCTCGACGGGATGAGGGTCGTCGTCGACGATTATGTCCATGACGAAGGCAATCGCCTGCTCGTCACCGGCCTGCTGCTGTTCCTCGCCGTCGGCGGGGCTTCGCTCGCCTTGTTCGCGCTGGCCAAGGTCGCGTTTGGCGGCGCCGCCGCATGAGCGCTGCCTACAAGATCATCGACCATGTCTATGACGTCGTCGTCGTCGGCGCCGGTGGTGCGGGGCTTCGCGCGACCATGGGTTCGGCCGAAAAGGGGCTCAAGACCGCTTGCGTGACCAAGGTCTTTCCGACCCGCAGCCACACCGTCGCGGCGCAGGGCGGGATCGCCGCCAGCCTCGGCAATAATGGTCCCGACCACTGGACCTGGCACATGTTCGATACGGTCAAGGGCTCCGACTGGCTCGGCGACCAGGACGCGATCGAATATCTGTGCCGCGAGGCGCCCGCCGCGGTCTACGAACTCGAACATGCCGGTCTGCCGTTCAGCCGCACCGACGAAGGGCTGATCTATCAGCGCGCGTTCGGCGGAATGACCCAGAATATGGGCGAGGGCCCCGCCGCGCAGCGCACCTGCGCCGCCGCCGACCGCACCGGCCATGCCATGCTCCACACGCTCTATCAGCAGAGCCTGAAGTATGACGCCGACTTCTTCATCGAATATTTCGCGATCGACCTGATCATGGAAGACGGCGCCAATGGACCGGAATGCCGCGGGCTGATTGCTTTGTGTCTCGATGACGGATCGATCCACCGCTTTCGCAGCCAGTCGGTGGTCCTCGCCACCGGCGGATACGGCCGCTGCTATTTCTCGGCGACCTCGGCGCACACCTCGACCGGCGACGGCGGCGGCATGGCGATCCGTGCCGGCGTGCCGATGCAGGACATGGAGTTCGTCCAGTTCCACCCGACCGGCATCTATGGCGCGGGCGTCCTCATCACCGAGGGCGCGCGCGGCGAGGGCGGGTATCTGACCAACGCGCAGGGCGAGCGCTTCATGGAGCGCTATGCCCCGTCGGCGAAGGACCTCGCC
>JANPMU010000029.1:0-8500 GCA_031427095.1 Sphingomonas sp. | reverse complement strand
CTCGGCTGCGCGATCGGCGCGATCTTCCTGTTCTTCCGCCAGGGCGTGGTCAATTTCGTCCAGATCATCACCGGGCAGAATCTGTGGGATCCCTCGGTCCGCTTTTTGTCCGAGCTTCCGGCCAAGACCGACCCGGTCGAGGTCACCGCGATCGTCGTGATCGCCTTGCTGATGTCGTTCCTCGCCACGCTCTATCCGGCATGGAAAGCGGCCAGCACCGACCCTGTCCAGGTGCTGCGCTATGAGTGACGTGTCTGTGAGTCCGCGCGGCGAGGGCGCCGCGCCGATCCTCTCCGTCCACGATTTGACGCGCAGTTTCACCCAGGGCGAGGTCACCATCGAGGTGTTGCGCGGACTCGACCTCGACGTCGCCAAGGGGGAAATCGTCGCGCTGCTCGGGCCGTCGGGCTCGGGCAAGTCGACCCTGCTCCAGGCGGTCGGCCTGCTGGAAGGCGGGTTCGGCGGATCGATTTTGATCGGCGGGATCGAAGCCGCCAGCCTCGACAATGACGGCCGCACCCGAGTGCGCCGCGACTCGCTCGGCTTCGTCTATCAGTTCCACCATCTGCTGCCCGATTTCGACGCGCGCGAGAACGTCATGCTGCCGCAACTGATCCACGGCGCCGACACCGAAACCGCCCGCGCCCGCGCCGAAAGTCTGCTGACCGCGCTCGGCCTTGGCGCGCGGCTCGACCATCGCCCGTCGAAGCTGTCGGGCGGCGAGCAACAGCGTGTCGCGGTCGCCCGCGCGCTCGCCAATCGCCCGCCTTTGATCCTCGCCGACGAGCCGACCGGCAACCTCGACGAAGCCACCGCCGACATCGTCTTCGCCGAATTTGTCAGCATGGTCCGGGACGAAGGCAGCGCCGCGCTCGTCGCCACTCACAACGAACGGCTCGCCGCCAAGATGGACCGCGTCGTCCGGCTGCACGAGGGGCGGCTGGGCTGATTTCGACGCTGCGCCATCACCCGCCGCCCGTCGCGCGCTGGAACGGGCCATGCTGAGACGCCCGGTCATCCTTGGCGCGATGGCCCTCGCGCTCGCCACCGGTGCTTGCGGCAAGAAGCGCCCGGCCGATGCGCTCGACGACATGATCACCGCCAACGCCGCCGCGCCCGGGCCCGCAGCCGATGCTGGAAAGCGCTGTGCTTCGGCGGCGACGTACGACCGCATCAAATCCGAATTATTCGCCAACGCCGCGCGGATCCGCGGCCGCGACCAGGCCGAGTTCGACCGCGTCGCGGCGTTTTCGGTGGTGCGGATGGATCGGCCGGTGGTCAAAGCCGCCGACGAGGATCTTGGCGTCATCACTTGCTCGGGCGTGTTGACGCTTGAACTGCCACCGGGGGTGCAGGTCGCCGGAGGCCGCCGCTCGCTCAGCGCCGCTGTCGGCTATACGCTCCAGCCCGCCGTCGATGGCAGCGGCGAGGTGATTACGCTGACCGGCGCCGACGCGATCGTCGTGCCGCTGGCCACGCTCGCCGGGTCGCGCCCGCCTGACACCGATGTGACCGATGACGCTCCGCTCGGCCAGTCGGAGCGGACGGCCGACGGTCCCGGCGAGTTCATTCCTCCGCGCCCGGACCCACCACCGATTGCCCCGCCGCCGTCGGCTCCGCGTGCCGCGCCGCAGTTTCCCCCGGCTGCGCCCGCGCCGCCGCGCTCGCCGCGCAACGTCCGCGTCGAGCCAAGCTATAATTGCGCCCGCGCGCGCACTCGCACCGAACAGGCGGTCTGCGCCAACCCCGCCTTGGCCTACCTCGACCAGGCGATGGCGGGCCAATATCTCAGCGCGCTTTATGCCGCCGACCCGCGCACCAACGCGGAACTGCGCCGCACGCGCATGACCTTCCTCGATTATCGCGAGCGGTGCCGGGACGACGCCTGCATCGCCGACGCCTATCGCGGCCGAATGCGCGAGATCGACGACATCGTCGGCGCGGCGCGCTGAGACCGACCGCGTTTAGCTGGGGATAAGTCGTCGGCAACCGCTTTCGCGAAGCGCGCGAACACCGCATAGTCCTTGTCATGCCCCGCACCGCGCCAACCCCGTTCGTCCCGCTGCACGTCTTTTCCTGCTTCACCATGCTCGAAGGGGCGATGGAGCCCAAGGCCATCGCCAGGCAGTCGAACGCGCTCGGTTTCCCGGCAATTGCGCTGACCGACCGCAATGGCCTCTATGCGGCGATGCCGTTCAGCGAGGCGTGCAGCGCGCAGGGGGTCCAGCCGATCATCGGCGCGATGCTCGGGGTAAAGCGCCCCGGCGACATCGCCGGCGCCGCGGGAACGATCGACTGGCTTGTCCTGCTCGCCAAGGACGATGACGGTTATGCCAATCTGTGCCGGCTGGTCTCGAGCGCGCACCTCGATCGCCCGGGGCATGAAGACCCGCACGTCGAGCTTGCCGCGCTCGACGGCTCGAGCGATGGCCTGATCGCGCTGACCGCCGGTGGTGAGGGGGCGCTTGCCCGCTTGTTCGCCGAGGGTCAGCCCGGCCCCGCCAGGACCTATGCGACCCGCCTTCAGGCCTTGTTCCCCGACCGTCTCTACATCGAGCTCGCGCGGCGCGGCGACGCGGTTGAAGACGCTGCGGAGGCTGCGCTGATCGAACTGGCCTATGCGCTCGATCTGCCGCTCGTCGCGACCAACCCCGCTTGCTATGCCGAACCTGATTTCCACGCCGCGCACGACGCCTTGCTGTGCATCGCCAATTCCTCGCAAATCGACAGCAAGGATCGCCCGACCTCATCGCCCGAAGCCTGGCTCAAGCCCGCCGCCGCGATGATCGAACTGTTCGCCGACCTGCCCGAAGCAATCGCCAACACCCTCGTCATTGCCCAGCGCTGCGCCGTCGCCGCGCCCCAGCGCCGCCCGATCCTGCCCCGGCTCAGCGACGACGAGGACGAAACGCTGCGCCGTGACGCGCGGGCGGGACTTGTCCGCCGCATCGCCGGCCGCTCGGAAACCGACGCGAAAACCTATCGCGACCGCTTGGATTTCGAGCTCGATGTGATCACCCGGATGGGCTTCGCGGGCTATTTTCTGATCGTCGCCGACTTCATCAAATGGGCCAAGGCCAACGATATTCCGGTCGGCCCCGGACGCGGGTCGGGCGCCGGTTCGGTGGTCGCCTGGGCGCTGACCATCACCGACCTCGATCCGATCGCGCTCGACCTGTTGTTCGAGCGCTTTCTCAATCCCGAGCGCGTGTCGATGCCCGACTTCGACATTGATTTCTGCGAAACCCACCGCGACAAGGTCATCACTTATGTCCAGGGCAAATATGGCCGCGACCGGGTTGCCCAGATCATCACCTTTGGCCGTCTGAAGGCTCGTGCCGTCCTGAAGGACACCGGCCGCGTGCTCCAGATGAGTTATGGCCAGGTCGACCGCTTGGCCAAATTGATCCCCAACCATCCAACCGAGCCGTGGGATCTCGCGCGCTCGCTCAATGGTGTCAGCGAACTGGCGGCCGCATATAAGGCCGACGCCGACGTCCGCCGCCTGTTCGATCTCGCGATGAAACTGGAAGGTCTGCCGCGTCACGCCTCGACCCATGCCGCCGGCGTGGTGATCGGCGACCGCCGCCTCGACGCATTGGTCCCGCTCTACCGCGACCCGCGCTCGGACATGCCGGTGACCCAGTTCGACATGAAATATGTCGAGGCTGCGGGGCTGGTGAAGTTCGACTTCCTCGGCCTCAAGACGCTGTCGGTCCTGAAGCAAAGCGAACGCCTGCTCGCCGAGCGCGATATACGGGTCGATTTCGCTGCGCTCTCGTGGGGCGATCCGGCGGTCTATGAACTGCTCCAGCGCGGCGACACCGTTGGCGTGTTCCAACTCGAATCCGAAGGTATGCGCCGCACGCTCGCGGCGGTGAAACCGACCGCGTTCGGCGACATCATCGCGCTGGTCTCGCTTTACCGCCCCGGCCCGATGGACAATATTCCGATGTTCGGTGACCGCAAGAACGGCCGCGTCGCATTGGGCTATCCGCACCCGATGCTCGAAGCCGTGCTCAGCGAGACTTACGGCATCTTCGTCTACCAGGAACAAGTGATGAAGGCCGCGCAGGTGCTTGCCGGCTACAGCCTCGGCGAGGCTGATTTGCTGCGCCGCGCGATGGGCAAGAAAATCCAGTCGGAAATGAACGCCCAGCGCGAACGCTTCGTCTCGGGCGCCGCGGCCAACGACATCGCCCCCGCCAAGGCGTCCGAATTGTTCGACCTGATCGACAAGTTCGCGGGCTATGGCTTCAACAAGAGCCACGCCGCCGCTTACGCGCTCATCGCCTATCAGACCGCCTGGCTCAAGGTTCACCACGCCCCCGAATTCTTCGCGGCGTCGATGAGCTTCGACATGACCACGACCGACAAGCTGGCCTTGTTCGTCGAGGACATGCGCCGCGCGGGAATTGAGTGCCTGCCGCCGTGCGTCAACGCCAGCCGTGCTGACTTTGCGGTCGAGGATGGTGCCAAAGGGTTGAGCGTCCGCTACGCTCTGGGCGCCTTGAAGGGGGTTGGCGAAAAAGCGATGGAATCGCTCGTCGCCGAGCGCACGGCCAATGGTCCGTTCGCCAGCCTTGACGATTTCGCCGAACGGATCGATCCGCGCTTGCTCAATCGCCGCCAGATCGAAAGCCTCGCCGCCGCCGGGGCGTTCGATGGCTTCGCGCTTGATCGCGCCGCGCTTCACTCCGCCGCCGAGACAATCCTCGCCCACGCCGCCAGTGCCGCCGACCAGAGGGCAAGCGGGCAGGGCGGGCTGTTCGGCGGAGCGTCCGACGCCGGCATCGCTCCGATTCGCCTGCCGCGCGACGCGAGCTGGACGCTGGCCGAGCGGATGGCGGCGGAGCGTGACGCTTTTGGTTTCTATTTCTCCGCCCACCCGATCGACCAGCAGCGTCATCTGCTTAGCGCGCACAAGGTCCGCGCCTTCGCCGATCTTGCCTCGCTGCCGCCCCCCGCAGATGGTGGCCGCACCATGTCGGTGATGGCCGGACTGGTCGAGGGCGCAATTTGGCGCACCTCGGCCAAGGGGCGCCGCTATATGCTCGCGACCCTGTCCGACGCCACCGGCCAGTTCGTCGCAACCGCGTTCGACGACGAACCCAGCGCCGCGCTCGAAGCCGCCGCCAAAACCGGCTCCTGCGGCCTCCTCACCGTCGAACTCGACCGCCGGCCGGGCGAAGACGCCCCGCGCGTCACGATCAAGCGGTTCCAGCCGTTGGACGCGCTCGCCAGGCGCACCCGGCTCCAGATGAGCGTGCGCGTGCCCGACCTCGCCGCCGTCGCGTCGATTGCGGCCGCGCTCGCCAGCGCGCGAGGCGGCAATGGTATAATCCGCCTGATCGTCCCGGTCTCGGCCGATCGCGAAGCGGTGCTTCTGGTCGGAAGAGACTATAGCCTCGACGCCGAGCTCGCCGCTTGCATCGAACGCATCACCGGCAAAGCCAGCGTCGATCTCAGCGTGCAGGAAGGCCCGAAACTGGCATTGGTCGGCTAATCGGAACCCTCTCCCCTTGAGGGAGAGGAGCTTTACCCCGCAGGTTCGTCCACCACCGGCGGTTGCTCGATCGGCGCCACATTCTCCACCACCGGCGCTTCAACCACCGGCTCAATCGCGACCGGCTCCGTCACCTCGGGCACCACCACCGGCTGCTCGACCGGCGGCAATACCTTCACGCTTTCATATTCATCGCCGGGCAGTGGGCGCGGCTGGCTTTTGGGTGTGGGCGGCGAGCGATCGGGGGCAATTACCGCGCCCTGGTAGACACACGCATCGAGCCGATCGCGCCTGACCTGGCCGATCCGCGCCGAAATCGTCCCGCCATAGCGCCGCGTAAAGCCCTTGGGCGACACCGCGCCGCGCTTCTTGGGCAGCGGCAGCACCGCCGCGATCCGCGCGGCCTCAATGGGGCTCATCGCCGATGCGTCATGCCCGTAATAGCGCTCCGACCCGGCATTGACGCCATAGGTCCCGAGCCCGGTCTCGGCGACATTGAGGTACACTTCCATGATCCGCCGCTTGCCCCACAGTTGCTCGATCAGGAAGGTGAAATAGGCCTCGGCGCCCTTGCGCGCATAGCCGCCGCCCTGCCACAGGAAGACGTTCTTGGCGGTCTGCTGGCTGATCGTCGATCCGCCGCGGATCCGCCCGCCGCTGGCATTGCGCTTCATCGCATCCTCGATCGCCTCGATGTCGAACCCGTTGTGGGAACAATATTTGCCGTCCTCCGCCGCGATCGCCGCGCGCACCATGTCGCGGTCGATCGCTTCGATCGGCATCCACGTCCGGTCAGCTCCGCGTCCGGACAGCAGGTCACCGGCCATTGTCGCGGTGATCGGCGGATTGATGAAGCGATAAGCGAGCACCCACAGCAGGCTCAGCACGACCAGACCGAGCACGATCCGCACCAGCCCGACCGCGAGCCGCGCGGGGAGCGAACGCTGGCGGCTGCGACGGCGATAAAGCGGGATGGTCGTGGGTCGTTTGGCCATGCGCCGCCTGCTAGCGGCTGACCACCGCTCCGTCGAGCCTCGCCAGCAACGCCATCGCGCCGGGATCCTTGGGCCGTATTTTCAGCGTCGCCTCGGCCTCGGCCCGCGCCCCTGCCGCGTCGCCCGCCGCAAGCTTGGCCTCGGCGAGCGATCGGCGCACCGGGAACCACCACAAAGGCGGGTCGGCCGCCTTGCCGTACGCCTCCTGCTCCTGCCGATCGGCGCCGCGTTTGAAAGCCGCCGCGGCCTCAGCGGGCTTGCCCTCGATCATCGCCGCGCGGCCCAGCAGCACCGCTTGCGCGATGTGCAGCGATTCAGCCGCCTGCCAGCTCCAGCCTTCCTTTGCCTTGTCGGCAACTGGCGCGCTGATCGCCGCCGCTTCCGCGCGCACCGCCGCCGCATTGCCCGAACGCGCGAACGATTCTCCGCGCGCATAATGCCACAGCCCTTTCAGATAGGGCCGCGTCGGCGCGGGCAGGGCCATGACCTCCTTGGCATCTGCGAACAGCGCGAGCGCGACATAGCCGCTCCCGCCGAGCGCCTGTGAAAACGGGCTGTCCATACGCTTGGACTCCGCCACTGCGACCAACTGCCGTCCCAGATACAGCGCGTTGTCGGCATCGCCCGCCATCAGCGCCCCGCCCAGCCCGAAGGTGACGTTGTGCGCATGGTAAGGTAGCCCGAACACGCCGTCGGGCGGCGGCTGGTCCATCGCCTTGGCCTGCGCGATCCCGATGTCGACCGCCTGGCGGTTGACCCGTGCCGCATCGGCATAGCGTCCGACCCAGTAGAAAGTGTGGCTCGGCATGTGGACCAAATGGCTCGCCTTGGGCGCCAGCGCGCCCAGCCGGTCGGCGTAGCGCTCGGCCTTGGGGCCCTGGTCGCTGAGCTCGGTGGCATGAATGTAGAAATGGATCGCCGGAGTGTAATCGGGATTGCGCGTCAGCACCGGCTCGAGCAGCGCAACCGCACGCGCGCTGTTGGACTTGGTGGTCTCGTCCTTTTCATGATCGGTCGCCTGCAGCCACGCATCGGCAGCCAGCGTCGCGATTTCATCGTCGTGGGGATAATGCTCGGCGAGCGTGTTCATCGCTTTGGCGAAAGCAAGGTCCCCCGGATGGCCCCATCCACCGCCGCGACGATAGCGAACCCGCAGCGCCTCGGTCAGCGCCCGCTCGCGCGCGGTGCCATGCGCCCGCGCCAACCGGTCGGCCTTGCCCGCCAGCTTTGCCGCTGCGGCCAGTTCCTTTCCCTCGACCTCATAATTGATCGTCGGCCCCGACGCCCAGGCTTCACCCCACACACACATCGCGCAGTGCGGATCGAGCCTGACCGCCTCCTTCATCGCCTCGATCGCCGCTTTGTGCGCGAAAGCATGCGCCAGCTGCATGCCATTATCGAAAAACGCCTGCGCCCGGGGGTTCGCCGTATCGACCTTGAACCCGCCCCCGCCATAGCCATCGAGGATTATCGCGGTCCTGGGCGCGCTATTGTCGGCGTGGCCGGCATGCTCCGACGCGGACTGGGCGAAGCCCGGCGCCGCGATCCCGGCAAGCAAGACGATGACGATGCGCTTCATGATTACGACCCCCGATCGGGGAAATGCTAGCATGACCGGCACGCCGCACCAAAGCCTCACCTTGCCGCATTGCAGCAAGTCCCATATCTGCGAACCCATGACCTCGACCAACGACATCCGCCGCGGCTTTCTCGATTATTTCGCGGCTGCCGGGCATGCCCGCGTGCCCTCCGCGCCTTTGGTGCCGCACAACGACCCGACGCTGATGTTCGTCAACGCCGGGATGGTGCCGTTCAAGAACGTCTTCACGGGGCTGGAATCGCGGCCCTATGTCACCGCGACATCCTCGCAGAAATGCGTCCGCGCCGGGGGCAAGCACAATGATCTCGACAATGTCGGTTACACCGCGCGCCACCACACCTTCTTCGAAATGCTCGGCAATTTCTCGTTCGGCGATTATTTCAAGGACGCCGCGATCAC
>JANPMU010000028.1:0-3168 GCA_031427095.1 Sphingomonas sp. | reverse complement strand
TGGCTCCCTAAGTCGCGCGGCATGCTCCGCCCGTTCCACAAGATGCACGGCCTCGGCAATGACTTTGTCGTGATCGATGCGCGCATTGAGCCGCTGGGGGTCGACCCGGGGCTGGCTCGCGCAATCGCCGATCGGCGAACCGGAATTGGCTGCGATCAGTTGATCATTATCGAGCCATCGAGCGTGGCGGATGTGAAGATGCGAATCTTCAACGCCGACGGGTCCGAAGTCGAGGCGTGCGGCAATGCGGCGCGGTGCGTCGTATTGCTTGCCGGACCCGGGTCGATCGAGACCGGCGGCGGCGTCATCGCGGGCACGGCAGACAGCGACGAGGTCGAGATCGCGATGGGTGAGCCGCGGTTCGGGTGGGACCAAATCCCGCTGGCTTACGCGATGGATACGGCGCGACTGCCGATGGCGTGGGATGCGCTGGAAGGACCGATGGCGGTCAATGTCGGCAATCCGCATCTGGTGTTCTTCGTCGACGACGTCGCGGGCGTGCCGCTTGGCGAGCTTGGCCCGCGAATCGAGCTCGACCCGGCCTTCCCCGAGCGAATCAATGTCAATGTCGTGGCGGTCGACGGCGGCGGCTTGCGCGTGCGGACGTGGGAGCGCGGTGCGGGGCTGACGCTCGCCTGCGGGACCGGGGCGTGCGCCAGCGCGGTAGCGGCCATCGTGTCGCGGCAACTGGCGAGCCCGGTGCAGGTGACGATGCCGGGGGGGTCGCTGACGATCGCCTGGGCGCCGGGCGAGACGATCCGGATGCGCGGGCCGGCGAGCCATGTGTTCGAAGGGATGATCGACCTTGAGGCGCTGCGCCCGTGAGCGTCGAGACGATCACGCTGGGCTGCCGGCTGAACTTCGCCGAAAGCGAGGCGATGAGCGCTCTGGCCGGCGAGGACACGATCATCGTCAATTCGTGCGCAGTGACCAATGAGGCGGTGCGGCAGACGCGCCAGGCGATCCGCCGGGCGCATCGCGCCGCGCCGGGCAAGCGGATCATCGTCACCGGGTGCGCGGCACAGCTCGACCCCCACGCGTTTGCGGCGATGCCCGAGGTTGATCGGGTGGTGGGCAATGCGGACAAGTATTTCGCGTCTTCCTTTTCCCCAATTCGTCACAGTAAAATCATCCGTTCCGACATCATGACCGCCCCTGCCCCGCCGGTCGCGGCGGGGTTTCGCCAGCGCGTCCGCAGCTTCGTTGCGGTGCAGACCGGGTGTGATCATCGCTGCACCTTCTGCACCATTCCGATGGGGCGCGGACCGAGCCGGTCGCTGCCTGCGGGCGCGATCATCGACGCGATTTCCCGCGAAATCGACGCCGGAGCGCGCGAAATCGTGCTCACCGGGGTCGATATTACCAGCTTTGCGCATGAGAATATGGGGCTCGGCGCATTGTGCGAGCGGCTGCTGAGCGCAGAACCGCGGTTGCGACGGCTGCGCTTGTCGTCGCTCGACAGTGTCGAGATCGACGAGGCATTGTTCGCGCTGATCGCGGGAGAGCCGCGGTTGCTGCCGCATTTCCATTTGTCGCTGCAGGCGGGCGACGACATGGTGCTGAAACGAATGAAGCGGCGGCACAGCCGGGCGCAAGCGGTAGCGACGGTCGAGCGGTTGAAGTCTGCGCGAAGCGATGTCACGATCGGGGCCGATTTGATTGCGGGCTTCCCCACCGAAACCGATGCCATGGCGGCAAATTCGCTGAGCCTGCTCGACGATTGCGACGTGATTTCGGCGCATATCTTCCCCTTCTCGCCGAGGAACGACACGCCGGCGGCGCGGATGCCGCAGGTCGAGGGACCCGTCATCAAGGCGCGAGCGGCGCGGCTGCGCGGAGCGGCGGCGGAGCGGCGGGCACGCTGGCTGGCCTCGCTGGTCGGAACCTCGCTGCGCGTGCTGATCGAGAATCACGGCAAGGGACATAGCGATGGCTTCGCGCCGGTGCGGATCGACGGCGCGCTGCGCGGCGACCATGGCATGGCGCGGATCATCGCACATGACGCAGATCAACTGGTCGGGGTGTGGGCATGAGCTGGCTCGAGCGGCTGACCGGGGGGTTCAAGAAGACCGCCGACCGGTTGGGCGAGAATATCAGCGGGCTGACGAGCAAGGTCGCGCTCGACACCTCGACACTGGACGATATCGAGGAAGCGCTGATCGCGTCCGACCTGGGGCCGGCGGCATCGAAGCGGATCCGCGAGGCGATCGCGGACAAAAGGTTCGAAAGTCTCGACGAGCGCGGGCTGCGCATCATCCTTGCCGAGGAGATTGAGAAGATTCTGACGCCGGTGGCCAAGCCATTGGATGTGTGGGGTTTTCCGCGTCCGCATGTGATTTTGGTGATCGGGGTCAACGGATCGGGCAAGACCACCACGATCGGCAAGCTCGGGCATTGGCTCAAGGAACAGGATTATGGCGTGATCCTGGCGGCGGGCGACACGTTTCGCGCGGCGGCGATCGAGCAGTTGCAGATATGGGGCCAGCGGATCGGCGCCCCGGTGATCAGCGGCAAGGAGGGCGGCGACGCTGCCGGGATCGTCTATGACGGGGTCAAGCAGGCCACCGCGACCGGGATCGACGCGCTGATCGTCGATACCGCCGGACGATTGCAGAACAAGACCCATCTGATGGAGGAATTGTCGAAGGTGCGGCGCGTGCTTGGGCGACTGAACCCCGAGGCGCCGCATGACGTGTTGCTGGTGCTCGACGCGACGACGGGGCAGAATGCGCTGGCGCAGATCGAGGTTTTCCGCGATCTGGCGGGCGTGACAGGCCTGATCATGACCAAACTCGACGGCACCGCGCGCGGCGGGGTGCTGGTCGCGGCGGCGGAGAAATTCGGACTGCCGATCCACGCCATCGGGGTTGGCGAGGGCGTTGAGGATTTGCGTCCGTTCGACCCACGGGCGGTGGCGCGGGCGATTGCCGGCTTGCCCGCCGAGGTGGCGGCATGACTGCCGTGCCGGGCGAAACCCGCGAACCGAGTGGCTTTACCCGGCTGTTGATCGATGTGGCGCCGCTGATCGTCTTTTTCGTCGCCAATTACGCCGCCCCGGTGCCCAAGCCGCTGAAGATTTTCGTCGCGACCGGGGCATTCATGGTCGCGATGGTCGCGGCGATGCTGCTGTCGCAGATCAAATATCGCCGGATCTCGCCCTTGCTGTGG
>JANPMU010000027.1:0-4988 GCA_031427095.1 Sphingomonas sp. | reverse complement strand
AATTCGCGGATGTCGAACTTCGCGCCCAGCTCGCTTTGCGCCTTCGCCCGCAGCCGCTGGATGGTCAGCGCGCCGATCTTGTAGGCCAGCGCCTGGCTGGGGATTGCGATATAGCGCTCGACCTCGGCGGTGGCGTCGGTTTTGCCCATGTCCGAATTGGCGAGCATATAGGCAATCGCCCGGTCGCGGCTCCACCCCTTCGCATGAAGCCCGGTATCGACCACCAGCCGCATCGCCCGCAGCATCTCGTCAGAAAGCGTTCCGAACCGCTGATAAGGGTCCTTGTACAACCCCATTTCATAACCCAGCGTCTCGGCATATAGCGCCCAGCCCTCGACATAGGCCGTGTTTCCGCCAAACCGCATGAAACTCGGCAATGCCTCATTTTCCTGTGCCAGGCTGATCTGGAAATGATGCCCCGGCGATCCCTCGTGAAGATATAGCGTGGTGATCCCCGGGGTCGTCCGCGACGGCAGATCATAAGCGTTGAAATAGAAAGTTCCCGGGCGCGACCCGTCAGGTGTCCCCGGCTCATAGCTTCCGCCCGCTTCGAATTTCTCGCGGAACGGTTCATACGGCCGGATCACCAGTGCGGCCTTGGGAATGGTCGAGAAAAAGCGCGGCAATTGCGCATCGACGGCCTTGCCAACCTCGTAATAACGCTGGGTCAGCGCTTCGCGGGTCTTGGTCTTCAACATGGGGTCACTGCGCAGATGATCGAAGAATTGGCTCAGCGTCCCCTTGAAGCCGACCTCGTTCTTGATCGTTTCCATCCCCGCAGTGATCCGCGCGACTTCGCTGAGCCCAAGCTGGTGGACCGCGTCGGGCTCGAGCGGCAGGGTTGTGGTTTGCTCGATCAGCTGGCGATACAGCCGGTCGCCGCCCGTCATATACATCAGCCCCACGCCGTCGCGCGCACGAGGCAGATATTCGGTCTTCAGGAAATCACGCAGCCGGGTCATCGCCGGATACAGCTCACCCGTGATCGCGGTGCGATATTCGCTCGCCAGCCTCGCTTTGTCAGCGGCGCTGAAATCGGCCGGGAACATCGCCACCGGACCATAATAAGGCGAAACCTCAGGCGATTGCGCAAGCTGCGTATCGAGCTGCTCGATGACGTTGCGGATGGTCAGCTTGGTCTCGACCACCCCGCTTCCAAGGCCTTCACGAAAGCGCCCGATTGACCGGTCGATCCACGCCACGAACTCGGTATGTCGTTTCAGATTATTGTCATAATCGGCAAGCGTCTTGAACGGCGCCGCCCCGCTGCCGCTGGCCAGGGTCGGGTAGAACGTCTGGAAGCCCGCGAAATGGTTGAGCGGACGAACTGCGGTCAACGCCAGAATGTCCGGCTGATAATTGCGAAGCGTGTCGCGGGTCGAAAATTCGAAGATGTCGTAGGCGATGCGGTCGGTCGCGTTGAGCGCACCTCGATCGATCGCGCCGAGCGCGGCGAGTTCGGACTCGCCCGCCGCTTTCTCGGCTGCATAATAGGCGTCCGACGTATAATCCCCGAAATGCTGGGCATAACGCAGGTCACCGCGGGACAATGCATTGAGCGGGTTGCGCTTGAGACTCGCTTCGTCGCTGTCCTTGAACAATTGAAACAATCGGTCGTGAATGCTTGCGGCATCCGTGACCGGACCTGGCGCAATTGGGGCGGGCGCCGCCGCTCGCGGTGCAACGCTCGCGCAGGCGCTGCTCATGACGATCACCGCTGCGAGCGCGATTCGCGAAACCAGATTGTTCATGCTGTCAGAATCCTGTCGCAAAATTGGTGAGGTGAATCACATGCTTGCCAATGCGAGAAGGGGCGCCGCAGCAAGCCGCAACGCCCCTTTCGACCAACGACCGCGCTCGGTCTACCAGAAGCGCCAATCGTCCGGCGGATCGGCTACCAGAAGAAGTCGCGGATCACGTCGACCACTTCGCCGCTGTAGATATCGACCAACAGCGCATCGTCATAATAGCGCACCCAGCGATACGGGCCATAGACCGCCGGCAAGCGATATTGCCATGGATCGTTCAGCCAGTAGCGGCTGCCATAATAGCTCGGCCAAAGGCTGAAGCCGATCGAGAAACGGCGATAGCCATAACCGTACGGGTCGTAATAATTCCCCAGCCGGAACAGCGACGAATAATGGTTGCGATGATTGCGCCAGTCGTAGCGATGGTCGTGCCGCCAATCGCTCGACCAGCGACGGTCGTGGCGGTTCGAGTCGCTGTGCGCGCTCGTGTAAGGCGGCGAACTGATCGTGCCACTGCTGGGTGGGACCGTGGTCGTCGTGCCATCACGGCGGCGATCGCGGCCGCGCCAGTTGCGAACGCGGTCCGACCCGTCGCGCGTGACGATCACCGGCGCGGTGCGAGCCGCTCCACTTGTGTATCCGGTTCGATCGCGGCGATCAGGGCGCTGCCCCGAATAGCTTCGATCACTTGCACGATCGGCCCGGCGGATCACGCGCTGGCTATCGCCAAGGCGCTGTCCGGCCTCGGCGCGCGGTGCGCGCTCGATCCGCTGGACGTTCTCCATGCGCTGGATATTTTCAACGCGCTGAGGACGTTCGGCCCGCTGGGGACGTTCGACGCGTTGAACATTCTCGACGCGCTGAACATTCTCGACCCGCTGCGGGCGTTCGGCCCGCTCGGGACGTGCGGCGCGGTCGTCACTCGCCGCGCTGCGTTCGGCCCGCGCCGCCCGCCGGTCTTCACCGCGATTGTCGTCACCGGGACCGGCGGCAATCGCGGGCATCGCTGCGGTCGCCAACAGGATGAAAAATAAGGACTTACGCATAACAGGCTCCACGCAAAAAGGTCAAAGCGTGAGTCGTTTTTGCTCCGGTCGGGATTAGCCGCCGCTGAACCGATTTCCCGCTGGCGGGGCGCCTGCTCACTCCGGCGGTGACGCCGGCGCGGGAGTCTCGGCGGTCTGCGACTGGGGCAGCACTGCCGCCGGGCGCGGGGCGGCGATCGATGCCGGTCCGGCCATCGCCTGGGCCGCACGCAGGATCGCCTTGCGAATTCGCGGATAGGCACCGCATCGGCACACATTGGGCAGCGCGTCGATTTGCTCGGTGCTCGGATTGGGGCTTGCCTGCAACAGGGCCGTGATGGCCATGATGAAGCCCGGATCGCAAAAGCCGCATTGGCTGACCTGTTCCGCCGCCCACGCCTGTTGCACCGGATGCGCGCGGTCGTTCGACAGACCTTCGATCGTGGTGATGTTGCTCCCCTCCAGCGCGGCGATCGTCACCGTGCAGCTCGTCACCGCCCGCCCGTCGACAATCACCGTGCACGCGCCGCAGGTCCCGCTGCCGCAGCCATATTTGGCGCCGGTCAGGTTCGACGCGTCGCGCAGCGCCCACAACATGGGCGTCTCCGGATCCATTCGATAATGGATCGCCTCGCCATTGACCGTCATCCGCGTCACCCGCGCAACCTAGCCGCCCGCCGCCACGCTTGCCAAGCGCCGCGCGCTCGCCAACATGGCCGCGATGGGGCAAATAACGACAGCGCGCGGCGTGATCGGTGTCGACGAAACGGGCGGCGGCGCACGGACTCCGCTCATCTTTCTTCACGGCGTTGGCTCTGACAAATCGGTCTGGTGGCCCCAGCTCGGCCATTTCGGCGGCACGCGCCGGACCGTCGCGTTCGACTACCCCGGTTATGGCGGAAGCCAATTTGCCGATAACGCGACCCGCGACCCGCGACCCGCGACGATTTCGCTTTTGCCATCCTCGCGGCAATGAACTCTCTCGACATCCTCCGGGCGCACATCTGCGGCCTTTCGCTGGGCGGCGTGGTCGCACTTTCCCTCCACCACGCCGAACCGGACCGCTGCGCCTCGCTGATCCTCGCCGACAGTTTCGCGATCCATCCCGACGGCTGCGCCATTTACGACCGCTCGGTCGCGGCCAGCGACGACATGGCGGCAATGGCTGCGATCGACCCCGCCGCCTTCCGTCTTGGCGCTCGCGCGGTCTGGCTCGCGGATCAGCGGGACCGCCTCGCCGCGATCGCCGTCCCGACCCTCGTCATTGTCGGTGCTGACGACCGCATCACTCCCCCCGCGCTGTCGGACGCGCTTGCAATCGCGATTGCTGGCGCCGAAAATGTCGAAATCGCCGGTGCGGGCCATCTTGCCAACATCGACCGGTCCGCAGCATTCAACACCGCAATCGACCGGTTTCTCGCCAGAATTGATCAATAACCTAACGGTTACCGCGTCCTTAACCCTATGGTTTAAGCCTGTTTTTGTCTTGTCCTGCGAAAAGCGGGGCCATGGACAAGCCCGCTCGAACACCGCTCACTCGTTTGGTCGTCGCACTGGCGCTGACCCTCGCTCCGGTCGCCGCCCACGCCCAGTCGAAAAGTGACGCCATTCTCGGCGGAGCGCCCAGCGCGCTTGCCGCCCTGATCGCCCAGCAGACCGGCGCGCCGCTCCAACCCGCCTCCTACCAGCCCGCCCCAAGCGCAAACTCGGTTGCTTTTCACAACGCAATTGCCCCGTTTTGGAAACCGTCGCTCAGTCCGGCCATCGCGCTCGACCGCCCCGATGTCTTCGGCTCGGTTGCGCTCGCGATTCCCCGCTCCCCCCTCGACGGTCGCTGGCATCGGGTCGAGCGCTCGCGGATCGGCGGCGCCCCCGCCGCCTTCGCCGCGGCGCTCCGCAGTCGCGACAGCGTTGCCCGGCTCGACGCGGTCAACCGCTACGTCAACGCCCGGGTGATCTTCACCGACGACTTGGCTCAATACCGCACCGCCGACCTTTGGTCCGCCGCCTCAGACACGCTCCGCCGTGGCCGCGGTGACTGCGAAGATTATGCTATCGCCAAGCTGCAGATGCTCCGCGCCGCCGGCTTTGCCGACCGCGATCTCTATCTTGTGATCGTCAAGGATCTGGTCCGCCGCGCCGATCATGCCGTGCTCGTGGTCCGCGCCGAAGGCCGCATGCTATTGCTCGACAATGGCACCGACCGGATGGCCGA
>JANPMU010000026.1:0-13251 GCA_031427095.1 Sphingomonas sp. | reverse complement strand
TGAGCGAAATGCGCGGTGGCGGCGACACCACCCCGGCGCACGACAGCGACCGGCTCGCCGAAATGGTCTGCTCGAACAGTTTCCGCTCGGACGATCCCGACAACAATGCCGTCGGGCTGCTCCACCAGGAGATGCGCCGCCTCGGTTCGCTGGTCATGGCCTGCGCCGACCAGCACCGCGTTCCCGCCGGGTCGGCGCTGGCGGTCGATCGCGAGGGGTTCGCCGACGAGGTCACCGCGCGCCTGTCCGCGCACCCCAATATCGAAATCGTCCGCGAGCGCATCGACGCTCTCCCCACCGAAGGGCTGGTCATCGTCGCCACCGGCCCGCTGACCGCGCCCGGCCTGGCGCAATCGATCGCGGCCGAGACCGGGGCCGATGCGCTCGCTTTCTTCGACGCGATCGCCCCGATCATCCACCGCGACAGCGTCGACATGGACATCTGCTGGATGGCCGCGCGCTGGGATAAGGGCGGCAAGGATTACATCAACTGCCCGATGACCCGCGAGCAATATTTCGCCTTCGTCGAGGCGCTCAATGCCGGCGAAAAGACCGAGTTCAAGGAGTGGGAGAAGGACACTCCTTATTTCGAAGGCTGCATGCCGGTCGAGGTGATGGCCGAGCGCGGACCCGAGACTTTGCGCTACGGGCCGATGAAAGGGGTCGGGCTCGACGATCCCCATACGGCCACGCCCGAACATCCTTCCGGGCGCTGGCCCTACGCCTGCGTCCAGCTGCGCCAGGACAATGCGCTTGGCACCTTGTGGAACATGGTCGGCTTCCAGACCAAGCTCAAGCACGGAGACCAGGTGCGAATTTTCCGAACGATCCCAGGGCTTGAGGCTGCGGAGTTCGCACGGCTTGGCGGGATCCACCGCAACAGTTTCATCCGCTCGCCCGAGCTGCTCGACGGTGAGTTACGGCTCAAATCCTTGCCCCACATCCGCTTCGCCGGGCAGATCACCGGCTGCGAAGGCTATGTCGAAAGCGCCGGTATCGGGTTGCTCTCCGCGCGGTTCGCGGCGGCTGAGGCGCAGGGCCGCTTACTGCCCCCGCTCCCGCCGGAAACCGCGCTCGGCGCCTTGCTTGCGCACATCACCGGCGGTGCGACGGCCGAGACCTATCAACCGATGAACGTCAATTTCGGGCTGATGCCGCCGATCACACAGAAGATGCGCAAGGCCGACCGCAAGAAGGGCTACACCGACCGAGCGCGGGTGGCGCTGGCTGAATGGCTCGAGCAATCCGCGCACCGGGTGACTGCCGAGACCGCCGAACAGGTTTAGTCGGGAAGCTCGACCGTCCCCGAGATCAGCCCGCTCATTTTATGGATTTGCGAGCGAACTTCGGCTGAAAGATCGTCCGGCAAGCGGGCGAGCACTTGGTCTTGCGCGTCAAAATAGCCCGCTTTGACGTGCACCAGTTCCATTGCCCAATCCGGAAAGGAGCGCTGGTCGATGAATCGCTCGTCGCGGACCTCGATCCCATCATGCCGACGATCGCCCCGAAGCCGGTGAAGCAGTTCGTCGACTGCATCCTCCGAGCCCTCGATCATCTGAAGAAAATGGGTGCCATTGAAAATCAGCAGCCCGGTTATGCCCTCGAGTGCGTTGAGCTGCATCGCGGTGCGATGAATCGCACCGACATCGTCGGCCGTCAGATCGAGCCGAGCAAAGCTGGTGTAGGTGAGAGACTTCAACTTCATCGACGTGTCCATGGCACATTAGAACCAAATAGTCTCAACAGGCACACCGCTTGGTCTTGGGCAGCGGAGGCGCTGTGATGGCATATTCGACCGGGGTCAGCCAGCCTGAGCGGTCCTTGTCGGCCGAGGCGAATTTCTCGACCGTCTTGACCCCCCACTCCTCGAAACTCAGCATATTATTGCCGTTTTTGTCGAGCTTGGCGAAAGCCTTCTTGCGCGGGTCGAACAGTTCGGCGGCAGTGATCCGTCCGTCGTCGTCCTTGTCGGCGCGCCCGAAGCGCTTCTGCTCGCGGGTCCTGGGAGTCGATTCGGGTGCCCTGGGCAAGGTCGGCGGGGCGATTATGGTGAACGGAGTTGCGACCCGCGGTTCGGGTGCCTTGGGGAAGGGCGCGCTATGTTCGGCGCGGCCTTGCCAGAACAGGAAGGCGCCGGTGATCAGCAGGAAGCAGGCTGTCGCCCCGAGCAAAAAACGCGCCATTTTCGTCTCCCTGGACAAGGAGATTCGGCGCGAACATCGTCCGCTCTGGTTGCGCCGCTGTCAATCAGCCGCGTGGGAAGCGCCCAGTCAGCGAGTGAACCCACGCGATCGCGCCGCGCCCAAAGCCATTCCCCCGATCGAGCGGCCGGTCGCGGATCGCGTCATACGCGGCCAGCGCGGCAAGCGTGGTCAATGGCCGCAAGCAGCGCGGTGGCTTGCGCCGACCAAGATCAACAATGGCGAGTCGCGCCTGATCCAGAATCATCTGGCGGGATCGATCGTCGCTGCAATGTCGGGCGACATCGACCAGCGACCAGACGGCACCGGCCGCCTCGCCTTCCTCGGCCCGCGCGCCAAGCAGGCGCGCACCGGCGCCGAACATTATCCGTCCTCGTAGACAGGCCGCGCTGGCCACGTCGCTTGTCCACGGAAAGGAATTCAGCAGAGGCAGCCACCCGTCCTCGAGCCTGGAGAGTTCAGTACCGCTCACGCCGCGCGAGGCAAGGTGGTCCGCCGCCGCCCTCAACCGGGGTTCGGCGGGCAATTCGCCCCGATCGAGCCGCTCAAGCGCCTCGCGCCACCACGCGAGCCGGATCGCGCCAAGCGAGGGCTCGCGGCTGCCCGCGACGACATCAGCCATCGCCAGGTCGATCGCCCACAGCGCAGTAAACGCCGGTTGAAGCGGCTTCGGAAAGCTCGACAATGCAATCTGACGATCACTGTCGAGAATGCGATCAGCGATAACAGACGGCTTTCGCGGCCTTGACCACGTCGGCAGCCTTGATCAGCGCCAGTTTCTCGAGGTTGGCGGCGTAGGGCATAGGCACGTCGATGTTGGTCACGCGCAGGACCGGGGCATCAAGATCGTCGAACCCCTGCTCCATCGCCAGCGCCATGATTTCCGACGCGATCGAACAGGTCGGCCAGCCCTCCTCGACCACTACCATGCGGTTGGTTTTCTTCAGGCTGGCAAGGACGGTCGCGCTGTCGAGCGGGCGGAGCGTGCGAAGATCGATGACCTCGGCCTCGATACCGTCGGTGGCGAGGGTCTGGGCGGCATCGAGCGCAACCCCGACCCCGATCGAGTAGCTGACCAGAGTGACATGCGCACCTGCACGGACGACACGCGCCTTGCCGATCGGAAGGACATAATCGTCCAGCTCGGGTACGTCGAAATTCTGACCGTAGAGCAGTTCATTCTCAAGAAAGACGACAGGATCCTCGCTGCGGATGGCAGCCTTGAGCAGGCCTTTGGCGTCGGCCGCCGAATAAGGCGCGATGACGATCAGCCCGGGGACCGATGCGTACCACGGAGCGTAATTCTGGCTGTGCTGCGCGCCGACTCGGGCGGCGGCGCCATTGGGTCCGCGAAACACGATCGGACAGCGCATCTGTCCGCCCGACATATAATTGCTCTTGGCCGCTGAATTCACGATGTGGTCGATCGCCTGCATGGCGAAATTGAAGGTCATGAACTCAATGATCGGGCGAAGTCCGCCCATTGCGGCGCCCACCCCAAGCCCGGCAAAACCATATTCGGTGATTGGTGTATCGACGACGCGTTTTGCGCCGAACTCCTCGAGCAAACCCTGAGTGACCTTGTACGCGCCTTGATATTGGGCGACCTCCTCGCCCATCACGAACACGCGCTCGTCGCGGCGCATCTCTTCGGCCATTGCGTCGCGCAAGGCTTCACGGACGCTGGTCGAAACGGTCGCGGTGCCGGGGGGCATTTCGGAAATTCCCTCTCCCCTTGAGGGAGGAGCGGCTTTAGCCGCAGCGGGTGAGGGGGTGGCCGGAGTTGGCTGCTCGTTCTGACGAATTGAGGGCGCGATCACAATGGCGCTCCCTTTCTCCCCGTTCGCCTTCGACGAGTCGCTTGTTCCCTCAACGGGAGAGGGGATTGCCACTTCACCCTCACTCGCCAGCAGCGCGATCGCGGCGCCCACTTTCACACCGTCGGTGCCTTCAGGGACGAGGATCTTCGAAATCCTCCCCTCATCGACCGCTTCGAATTCCATCATCGCCTTGTCGGTCTCGATCTCGGCCAGCAGGTCGCCCGATTTGACCATATCGCCCTCTTTCACCAGCCATTTGGCGAGCGTGCCTTCCTCCATCGTCGGCGACAATGCGGGCATCTTGAGTTCGGTCGGCATCAATAGCTCTCCACCAGCACGTTGGTGTAAAGCTCGGAGGCTTCAGGCTCGGGTGTATCCTCGGCAAATTTGGCGGCGGCGACCACAATAGCCTTAATCTCTTTGTCGATCGCCTTGAGTTCGTCCTCACCGATGCCGAACGCGGCGAGGTCGCGCGCGGCGTGATCGATCGGATCCTTGCCTTCACGGAACGACTGAACCTCCTCGCGGGTGCGATATTTGGCCGGGTCGGACATCGAATGGCCGCGATAGCGATAGGTCTTCAGTTCGAGGATGATCGGGCCGTTGCCGGCGCGGGTCCATTCCAGCGCTTCCTCGGCCGCGCCGCGGACCGCAAGCACGTCCATGCCGTCAACCTGAATTCCGGGGATGCGGAAACTTTCGCCGCGCTTGTAGAATTGATCTTCGGATGACGAACGGCCCACGGATGTGCCCATCGCATAGCCGTTATTCTCGATCGCATAGATTACCGGCAGCTTCCACAATTCGGCCATGTTGAAGCTTTCGTAAACCTGGCCCTGGTTGGCGGCACCGTCACCGAAATAGGTCAGGCACACCCCCCCGTCGCCGCTATATTGGTGCTTGAAGGCAAGCCCCGTGCCCATGCTGACCTGCGCGGCGACGATGCCGTGACCGCCGTAAAAACCATGCTCCACACTGAACATGTGCATCGAGCCGCCCTTGCCCTTGGAAATGCCGGCCTGGCGTCCGGTCAGCTCCGCCATGATCAGCTTGGGGTCGATGCCGTAGGCGAGCATGTGGCCATGATCGCGATAGCCGGTGATCACGCTGTCCTTGCCGACCGCCATCGCCGACTGAAGCCCGACCGCGACCGCTTCCTGGCCGATGTAGAGATGGCAGAAGCCGCCGATCAGGCCGAGGCCGTAAAGCTGGCCGGCGCGCTCCTCGAAGCGGCGAATAAGCAGCATCTGCTTGTACAGGTCGAGCATCTGATCGCGCTTTGGCTCGTAGCGACGGGGTTCGGCTGGGCGCGCTCGGTTTGACGACGGGGCGGAAGCTTTGGACTTTGCTGGGCGAGCCAAGAAGCGACCTTTCGTGGACTGGGAACCGGCGGACGCTATAGGATCGTCGGGGTAAAACTGGCAATGCTCTGCGGGTAACGCCGGACCGAGCGACGGTTTCCAAAACGCCCTATTCGAGGGGCAGGATGACCTCGTCTGGGCGAACCAGACCAAGGTCGCGGCGGACCAGTTCGTCAGCCATGTCAGGGTCGGCCTTGCGCGGGTCCAACAGCTTGGAATGATGGCGTAATCTGTCGCGCTCCGTTTCCAGCGAAGCCAGTTCTACCCGGCGCTGGTTGAGGTTGTGGTGATAGCCGCCCCAGGCCATCAGCCCGTTGGGCCCGGCGATCGCATAACCGGCGAAATTGCCGATGACGATCAACGCCAGCGCGGGCATCGCCGCGCGGCGGATCAGTCCAAAGCTGCGATTTCGCGCTCCCATGACGCTTAAGAATCAGAAACGCACCGCAGAAGCAAGTAAATTTGCGCCTGTTCCGCGCGCTTTACGCCGGTTTGTACGCTTTGAGCGCCGAACCGCCCGCGTAACGCGCACTGTCGCCCAATTCTTCCTCGATCCGAAGGAGCTGGTTATATTTGGCGGTGCGGTCCGAGCGCGCCAGGCTCCCTGTCTTGATCTGCCCGCACGACAAAGCGACGGCGAGGTCGGCGATGGTCACATCCTCGGTCTCGCCCGAACGGTGCGACATCACCGCAGTATAACCCGACGACTGGGCGAGCCGCACTGCGGCGATCGTCTCGCTCAGGGTTCCGATCTGGTTGACCTTGACCAGGATCGAATTGGCAATGCCGTCGGAAATTCCCTGCGCCAACCGCGCTTCGTTGGTCACGAACAGATCGTCGCCGACCAGCTGGAGACTCGATCCGAGGAGGTCGGTCAGCGCTTTCCAGCCGACCATATCGTCTTCGGCCATGCCGTCCTCGATCGACGCGATCGGATATTCGCTGGCGAGTTCCGCAAGATAAGCCGCCATGTCGCGCGGTGACAGGGTCCTTTGCTCGCCGGCCATGACATAAGCGCCGCCGCGGAAAAATTCGCTCGCGGCGCAATCGAGCGCGATCAGCACGTCGCCGCCGGGAACATAGCCGGCCGATTCGACCGCGCCGAGGATGAAGTCGAGCGCCGCCTTGGCCGACGCGATATTGGGGGCAAATCCGCCTTCGTCGCCGACCGCAGTCGAAAGTCCGGCCTGATGCAGCGCCGACTTGAGGGCATGGAAAATCTCCGACCCGCAGCGCAGGCTTTCCGAGAAATTGTCGGCGCCAACCGGCATGACCATGAATTCCTGGAAGTCGATCGGATTGTCGGCGTGCGCGCCGCCATTCAATATGTTCATCATCGGCACCGGCAGCAGGTCGGCGCCGACCCCGCCGACATAGCGGTAGAGCGGTAAGCCGCGCGCATCGGCGGCGGCGCGGGCGGCGGCGAGGCTGACCCCGAGGATCGCATTGGCGCCAAGGCGGGCCTTATTGTCGGTGCCGTCGAGGTCGATCATCGCATAGTCGATCGCGCTTTGATCCTCTGCTTCATAACCGACGATCGCGTCCGCGATCTCGCCATTGACCGCGCGAACTGCGGTCATGACTCCCTTTCCGCCCCAGCGGCCCTTGTCGCCATCGCGCAGCTCGACCGCCTCATGAGTGCCGGTTGAGGCGCCCGAGGGGACTGCGGCACGGCCCATGCTGCCGTCATCGAGGGTGACGTCGACCTCGACCGTCGGATGGCCGCGACTGTCGAGGATCTGACGGGCGTGAATATCGACAATCGCGGTCACATGCGGGCCTTTCAATTTTTCAGCGGCGTGGGAGCCTGACGGGGTCTATACGGAGAGCGACGAAGCGCGCAACATTCGACGAGTGACAGGAACGAACAGCGGGGCATCGGGGTTGATGCACCAACGAGGAGATTGGCCATGATCGACGATAAAAGCCCATTAGCTAAAGGTACTGACCGCATTCTGACAGGCGCCGACAGCACGGCTGCAATCACGCGAAGCCCGACCAGCAGCGACGAATCAGGATCAAGTGACCCGAACATCGGCAAGAACCGCAGCGGCATGGCCACGAGTGGCGGCGCCGGAATCGGCAACGGCAGCGGAATCAACGAAACCCCCGGGTTTGGCACCAACCGCGATAGCGAGCTGGTTACACAGGGCCAGACGACCGCGGAGAAGGTCAGGAATCAGGTGCGCAGCGGCGGCGAGAAGATTGCCGGACAAGCGGCGGACAAGGCGCGCGGGCTGGTCGGCCAGGGGATTGAGCGCTCGAGCGAAGCACTGGGTAATGTTTCGCGGCTGGTCGGCGATACGGCGAGCGGGCTCGATGAGCGGCTTGGCACCGAATATGGCGATTATGCCCGCAAAGCCGCCGACGCGATCGAGAATGCAGCGACCAGCCTGGCCGCCAAGGATCCCGATGAGTTGATCGAAGACACCCGCAGCTTCATCCGCAAGAGCCCGGGCGTGGCGCTGGCCGGTGCGGCGGTGATCGGCTTTGCGCTGGTCCGGCTGGTCAAGTCGGGGCTTGGTCAAGCCGACAAGACCGACAAAAGCGGCGCCGGCAAAAATTCGACGGAGGCCTGATGCTCAAGCCGCCGAATGACACGATGCGTGCGCCGGGCACTGGCCCCGACGAACGGTCGATCAGTGAGATCGTCCGCCGGATGATCGACGAGGGCAAGGATTATGCCCGGGCCGAAGTCGGGCTGGTCAAGGCGACGGCCATGATCAAGGCGAAGGGACTGAAGGTCCCGGCGATAATGATCGCGATCGCGGTGCTGTTTGCGCAGGCGGCGATCGTCGTGCTGTGTGTCGGCGGCTTTCTCGCGCTGCTGCCCGTGATGGGGCCGTTGCTTGCCGCGACCGTCGTGACGGTGATCGCGCTGGGCATTGCCGGATTGCTGGTGTTTGCCGCCGTGAACAGATTGAAGCGCGCACAATGAGCGCCACCGACCCCGGCATGATCGCCGCGCGCGCCGAAGTCGAGCGAACGCGGACCCGATTGCTCGACACGGCGCATGAGCTGCAGCAACGGCTCAACCCGAAAACACTTGCTCGCGATGCGTGGCAGGGCGCGAAAGACAAGGGAGCCGATTTGGCCGAGGATGCGGTCGATGCGGTGCGCAATCGCCCGATCGCGGTCGGCGGAATTGCTGCAGCGCTGGCTCTGTTCCTGGCGCGCGAACCGCTGAAGGATCTTGCGAACAGGATGTTTGGCGAAGATGATGAGACCGCAACCAGGAGCCAAATGCCCGGGCCGTCGGGCGACGCTCTGCCCCCTGCCCCGCTGAATAAAGCGGGCAAGGCGGCAAAATCGCGCAAGCGGGCGAAACCCAACCAAACGGAGAGTGTAGGATGAGCGTCAAGGACCAGGCTGACCGCGCCAGCGAATATGCGCGCGAAACCGCCGCTGCGGCGCGCGAGAAGGCGCTGGAAGCTTATGACAGCGCCCGTGACGGCGCGGTCGCCGCCAAGCGCAAGGCGGGTGACGGGATCGACGAAGCGCCGTTGATCGCGCTGGCCGGCGGGCTCGCGGTAGGCGCGTTGATCGCGGCTCTGCTGCCCAAGACGGCGAAGGAGACCGAATTGCTCGGTTCGGTCGGCGTCAAAATCACCGACAAAGCGCGCGCTGCGGCCAATGCGGCCAGGGATGCGGGCCAGGCCAGACTCGACGAGCTCGGGCTGACCCGCAACGCCGGCGCGGACACATTGAAGTCGATCCTCAAAGGGGCCGGCGACGCCGCGCGCATTTCCGCCCAGGCGGCGATGGGCGCGGTGAAAGAAACGAAGCAAGGCTGATCCCGATGGCCGGTTCGCAAGCTTGCCAAGCTATGCTAGCGGATCGGCCATGAGCAAATTGCATCTGGTATTCGGCGGGCGCGTGAAGGACCCGCAGGGACTCGACTTCGTCGATCTCAATGCGATCGACCTCGTCGGGCTGTTCGATAATTTCGCCGATGCGGAAGACGCGTGGCGGGCCAAGGCCCAGCGCTCGGTCGACGATGCCGAGATGAAATATGTGGTGGTGCATTTGCACCGCCTGCTCGAGCCCGACGTCGAGGCTCCGGCGGCTTCGGCCTAGAATCTGTTTCAGCTGCGCTGAATCGGCACCGGCCCGCGCGTCCGAAGGCTTCACGCCCGCCGGTAGCGCCACATGAGCAACGGCCGCTGGAGCGCGACTCCGGCGAGGAAACCGCCGATGTGCGCCGGGGTCGCAAGGAGCATGCCCTGCTGACCGGCGACGAACCCGACGAGAAGCTGGATTACGATCCAGGCGGCGAGCAGCCAGGCGATGTTGAGCGCGCGGTTGAGCGGCGGTGACTGGACCAATCGCTTCGGGCGACCGTAACTACAAGCAAAGGCGCCGACGAGCGCGCTGATCGCACCGCTGGCGCCGATCATCGGGATGATCGAGTGCGGCGCGACAAGAAATTGCGCCGCGGCGGCGATGAACCCCCCGATCACGTAGAGCAGGACGAGCGATCCGGGGCCGATGATCCGCTCGACCGCCCGGCCGCACCATATCAGCAGAATAAGGTTCGCCGCGAGATGGAGCGCCCCGCCGTGGACCAAAGTGGCGCTGAGCGGGGTCAACAGTGCGGGGATCGCGGGCGAAAGTTCGAGCGTGCCGCTCAGCCGTGCCGGGATAAAGCCGAGCAGGACCGCCGCATTCTGCTCGGCGCCGGTGACACTGATCGCCAGCGAGACAATGGCCGTGATGGCCGCGATGATCGCAGTGGCGGTGCGCGGGAGGCGCGAGTGAACGCTGGGCCGCGCGGGATCGACCACTCGAAGCGGCGGGCTCACACGAAGGCGATCGCGACGATCTGGTAATAGCGGTCGCCCGACGGGGCCGAGACTTCGACCTCCTCGCCGACCTGGCGGCCGATCAGCGCGCGGCCGACCGGCGAATTATACGAGATGCGACCGACGCGGGCGTTGGCCTCGGTTTCACCGACCAGCTGATAACGAACGGCTTTCTTGTTCTCGTCGAGCAGGTCGACGGTCGCCCCGAATACGACCTTGTCGCCCGACAAAGTGGTCGGATCGATCACCATCGCGCGGCTGAGGCGGTCTTCCATGTCGGAGATCGACGCCTCGACCTGACCCTGGCGTTCCTTGGCGGCATGATATTCGGCGTTTTCGCTCAGATCGCCATGCGCGCGCGCGACCTCGATCGCCTCGATGATCGCGAGCCGCTCGATGGTCTTCAAATGCCGCACCTCGTCGGTCAGCTGGCGGTGGCCCTCGGGCAGCATCGGAACCTTGTCGGCGCTCGCCATCGCAAGTCGTCCTTCTTCAAAAACCCGCCCGAGCGCCGCCCACTGGGGCCGCGCTTCGATGAGCGGAATGTTGGGTGAATTCGCGTTCAGTCGCCCGAATAATAGGACTGGAGCGAGCGAACTTCAAGCGCATGGCCGCGAAGCGCCCCGATCGCGCGGGCCGCAGCGAGGCTCGCGGCGGCGGTGGTGAAGTAAGGCAGCTTGCGATGGAGCGCGGTCGACCGGATCGCCAGGCTGTCCTTGAGGCTGTTCCACCCCTCGGTGGTGTTGAACACGAGCTGGACCTCGCCATCGAGCATCCGGTCGACGATGTGCGGGCGGCCCTGCGCGACCTTGTTGACGCGCTCGACCGCCAGGCCCTCGCCGCGCAAATAATCCGCGGTGCCGCCAGTGGCGATGATCGTGAAACCCAGAGCAATGAGGGTGCGCACGGCTTCGAGGATCTGGACCTTGTCGCTGTCCTTGACCGAGACGAAGGCGGTCCCCTGGTCGGGCAATATGACCCCTCCGCCAAGCTGGGATTTGGCGAAGGCGATATCAAAATTATGACTGATACCCATGACTTCGCCGGTGCTCTTCATTTCTGGTCCGAGGACGGGATCGGTCCCCGGGAAGCGCGCGAAGGGGAACACCGATTCCTTGATCGCGATATAATCGATCGCGCGGTCGATCGGGTCGAAGTCGGCGAGTTTGGCGCCGGCCATCACCCGCGCCGCGATCTTGGCGATCGGACGGCCGATGGCCTTGGCGACGAACGGGACGGTGCGGCTGGCGCGCGGATTGACCTCGATCAGATAGACCATCTCGTCCTTGACCGCGAACTGGATGTTCATCAGCCCGCGCACCTTGAGCGCGAGCGCCAATGCGCGGGTCTGCCGCTCAATCTCGGCGATGACGGCGGGTGACAGGCTGTACGGCGGGATGACGCAGGCGCTGTCCCCCGAATGGACCCCGGCTTCCTCGATATGCTGGAGGATTCCGGTGACCGCGACCTCGGACCCGTCACAGATCGCGTCAACATCGACCTCGATCGCATCGCGCAGATAGCGGTCGATCAGCACTGGCGACGAACCCGACACGGCCACTGCGGTGGCGATATAATGGTCGAGCTGCTCGGGGCCGTCGACCACCTCCATCGCGCGCCCGCCGAGCACGTAGGACGGGCGCAAGAGGACCGGATAGCCGATCCGCGCGGCGACGGTCTGGGCATCGTCGCGGCTGCGGGCGATGCCGTTGGCGGGCTGGTGGAGGCCGAGCTTGATGACCAGCTTGGCGAACCGCACGCGGTCCTCCGCGAGGTCGATCGAATCGGGCGATGTGCCGAGGATGGTGACCCCGGCGGCCTGGAGCTCGGCGGCGAGCTTGAGCGGGGTCTGGCCACCCAATTGGACGATGACCCCGACGAGATCACCTTTTTCGCTCTCGCGGTGGATGATTTCGAGCACGTCCTCGGCGGTCAGCGGTTCGAAATAGAGGCGGTCGCTGGTGTCGGGATCGGTCGAGACGGTTTCGGGGTTGCAATTGACCATGATCACTTCGAACCCGGCGCCCTTGTCCGACCCGCGGTCGCGGCCGAGCGCGAAGGCGGCGTGGCAGCAGCAATAATCGAACTCGATCCCCTGGCCGATGCGGTTGGGCCCGCCACCCAGAATGATGATCTTGCGCTTGTCGGAAACTTGCGCCTCGTCCTCCGGTTCGCCAAACAGCGGCGCTTCATAGGTTGAGTAAAGATAAGGAGTGGCAGCGTCGAATTCGGCGGCACAGCTGTCGATCCGCTTATACACCGGACGAACACCCAATCTGAGGCGGGCGGCGCGGACTTCGGCCTCGGTCACGCCGCCGGCGAGCGCGCGCATCGCGTCATGGACCACGCCCGATCCGCGCGCGGCGGCCGGCCCCATGCTGCCCGCGACATGGACCGATCGCACGGCGAGCTGGGCGAGCCGGGCATCGGAAAAGCCCATCGCCTTCAAACGCCGCATTCCGGCGGCATCGCGCGGCAGGCCGGCGTCGCGAACCTCCACCTCGACGGCGACGATCTCGGCCAGGCGGTCGAGGAACCACGGGTCGAAGCCGGAAATTTCGTGGATCCGGGCGACGGTAAAGCCGTGGCGAAGCGCTTCGGCGGCGACCAGCAGCCGGTCGGGGGTCGGGGTCGCAAGCGCGGATTCGATGGCGTCGGGCGAGGCATGTTCGAGATCGCGCACCCGATCGAGCCCGCACAGCCCGGTTTCGAGCGCGCGCAGGGCCTTCTGCAGGCTTTCGGCGAAGCTGCGGCCGATCGCCATGACCTCGCCGACCGACTTCATCGCGGTGGAAAGATTGTCCGATGCACCCTTGAACTTTTCGAACGCGAACCGCGGAATTTTGGTCACGACATAGTCGATCGTCGGCTCGAAGCTCGCCGGGGTCGCGCCGCCGGTGATGTCGTTGGCGATCTCGTCCAATGTGTAGCCGACCGAGAGCTTGGCCGCGACCTTGGCGATCGGAAATCCAGTGGCCTTCGACGCCAGCGCCGATGAGCGCGACACGCGCGGGTTCATCTCGATCACCAGCATCCGCCCGGTCTTGGGATCGACCGCGAACTGGAC